>CAZRFF010000084.1:0-8345 GCA_964599265.1 uncultured Simplicispira sp.
CACGCAGTTCCAGTCGTCGGTCACCTACCTGGTGGCCTGCAGCCTGATTTACACCGGCTTGGCGCAGCTGGCCTTTACGCGCTTTGTGTCCGACAGCCTGTTCCAAAAACAGCGCGATGCCGTCTTGCCCAATCTGCACGGCCTTTTGGTGCTGGTGCTGCTGGGCGCCAGCGTGCTGGGCACGCTGGCCCTGTTCATCGCACTGCCCGGCGAGGGTTTGATCTACCGGCTCTTGATGCTGGCAGGTTTTGTGCTGCTGAGCGGCGTGTGGGTGCTGGCGGTGCTGCTCTCGGGCATGAAGCGCTACAAGGCCATCGTGCTGCTGTTTGGCGTGGCGTATGGACTGATCGTCGTCTGTTCGCTCTTGATGCGCCCCTGGGGCCTGGAAGGCCTGCTGGGCGGTTTTGTGCTGGGAAACTATGTGCTGCTGGTGGGCATGTGGCTGCTGGTGGTGCGCGAGTTCAATCCCTCGGGCCCGCTCATCGCCTTTGAGTTCTTGCAGCGCGGCCGGTTGTTCCCCACCCTGATGGCCATCGGCCTGCTCTACAACCTGGGCATCTGGGTGGACAAGTTCATGTTCTGGTACTCCCCGCCCACCTCGCAGGCCATCATCGGGCATTTGCGCGCGTCCCTGATTTACGACCTGCCAGTGTTTTTGTCCTACCTGTCCATCATCCCCGGCATGGCGGTGTTCCTGGTGCGCATCGAGACGGATTTTGTCGAGTACTACGACCGCTTCTACGGCGCCGTGCGCAGCGGCGGTTCGCTGGAATACATCGAGAACATGCGCGACGAAATGGTGTATTCCATCCAGCAAGGCCTGGGCGAGATCGCCAAGATCCAGACCCTGGCCGTGCTGCTCACCTTCATCGCCGGCCCCGTGCTGCTGGACGCCCTGGGCATCTCACGTCTGTACCTGCCCCTGCTGCAGGTGCAGGTCATTGGCGCTGGCTTGCAGGTGGGTTTGATGGCCGTGCTCAACGTGTTCTTTTACCTGGACCAGCGCCGCACCGTGCTCATGCTGTGCCTGATGTTTGTGGTGCTCAACGTGCTGCTCACCGGCTGGACGCTGATGTACGGCGCGGCGCTCTACGGCTATGGCTTTGCGCTGGCCGCGCTGCTGACCCTGGCCGCCGGCCTGGGCCTGCTCACCCGGCGGCTGCACCGTTTGGAATACCAGACCTTCATGCTGCAGTAGGTGGTGCGGCATTGAGCTGCTCCACGCCACAAGGCACAATCAAAAACCATTTGACCGACCACACCCGCCCCATGCCCGTACCCACCCTGCCCCAGCGTCCGACCGCCCCCACCGCCCTGCTGGCCTTGGCCGCCGCCCTGCTGTCCGCCTGCGGCGGCGGTGGCTCGGACAGTCCAGCGCCGACCGCCCGCCAGGGGGCCCTGCAATTTTCTGCCCCCGCCGCAGCCGATAACGTGCACGCGGTGGGCACGGCCGTTCCCTTGGCCGTGGGCGTTGCGGTGGATGGCGCCGCCGCTGCCGATGGCACGGCCGTGCTCTGGAGCGCAACCGGTGCCAGTTTTGCCCCGGTGCAAAGCAGCACCCAAGGCGGGCAGGCCAAAACCAGCATGGTGGCCCAGGCCCCCGGCGCCCTGCAGGTGCAGGCCAGCGCCAGCACGGCCGGGCAGAGCGCCAGCGCCACCCGCACGCTGTACCTGCGCCCGCAGCCACAGCCGCTGGAGGTGCTGGTGCCGGCGTATTTCTACCCCCTGGCCGCCTCGCCCTGGGACCAGCTGACCCAAGGCGCGCTGGCCTACCCGGGCCTGCGCATCACGGCCATCATGAACCCGAACAACGGCAGCTTCACCCGCACGGATCCGCAATTCGCCCGCGCCATTGCCGCCTTCACCCAGGCGGGCGGTCAGGTGATCGGCTATGTGTCCACCCGCTATGGCACAGGATCGCGCTCGGTGGACGATGTGAAGCGCAACATCGACCGCTACCTGGAGTTTTACGGGCGTGATGCGGTGCGCGGTTTTTTCCTGGATGAAATGGCCGCCACCAGCAACCGGCTGGCGTTTTACCGCGAGATTTACACCTATATCAAGGGCCTGGGCGGCGCGCTGCGCGTGGTGGGCAATCCCGGCGCCTTCACGGTGGCCGACTATGCGGGTGTGGCCGATGTTCTGGTGAGTTTTGAGGGCATTGCCGCCGACTACGCCCGCTTTGACCCGCAACCGGCCAATACCTGGGTGTACAACCGTGCCAACATGGCGCAAGCCATGCTGGTGCACGACGCAGCCACCTGCGGCGCCATGCAGGCGGCACTGCAGACGGCGGCCAAGGCCCGCAGCAACACGGGCCTGGTCTACGCCACCGATTTGCACTACGACCCGGCCACCCAGACGGGCAACCCCTGGGCCGCGCTGCCTTCGTACTGGGAGTCTTTGCTGTCTACCACCAGCGCCATCAACCGGGGCGTGGCGCCTGGCAATTGCTAAAGCGCAAGCCGCCCTCGGCCACATCGACCGGGGGGGTGATGGTTCAAGCGTCCGTCAGTTCATCCGCCCGAACCTGGGCGGCGGCAAAGTCCAGGTCGCCGGAGTAAATGGCGCGGCCGCAGATCACGCCTTCCACGCCTTCGCCCTGCACGGCGCACAGCTGCTCGATGTCTTGCATATTGCTCAATCCGCCCGAGGCGATCACGGGGATGGACAGGGCTTGTGCCAGTTTGACGGTGGCGTCGATGTTGATGCCGGTGAGCATGCCGTCGCGGCCGATGTCGGTGTAGATGATGGATTCGACGCCCCAGTCCTGGAATTTTCTGGCCAGATCGACGACTTCATGGCCGGTGAGCTTGCTCCAGCCGTCGGTGGCCACTTTGCCGTCCTTGGCGTCCAGGCCGACGATGATGTGGCCGCCAAAGGCGCTGCAGGCGTCTTTGAGAAAGCCGGGGTTCTTGACGGCCGCCGTGCCGATGATGACGTAGCGCAGGCCGCCGTCGATGTATTTTTCGATGGTGTCCAGGTCGCGGATACCGCCGCCGAGCTGCACCGGGATGTCGCCCCCCACCTCTTTGAGGATGGACTTGATGGCCGCGTAGTTTTTGGGTTTACCAACAAACGCACCGTTCAAATCCACCAGGTGCAGCCGCCGCGCCCCCGCATCCAGCCACTTGCGCGCCATGGCGGCGGGGTCTTCACCGAAGGTGGTCGATTGGTCCATATCGCCCTGCTTGAGGCGCACGCAATGGCCGTCTTTGAGGTCAATGGCGGGGATGAGCAGCATGGTCTACAAAAATCAAGTTGAGGTTGAGGAAACAGGGCGAACCCAGGGTGCAAGCCACGGGGCCTGCGGAGGCGTTCAGGGATTCCAGTGCAAAAAATTGCGGTACAGCCGCAGGCCTTGCTCCGCGCTTTTTTCGGGGTGGAATTGGGTGGCAAAAATATTATCGCGGGCAATGGCGGCGGCAAACTCGCCGCCGTAGTCGGCCACCCCGGCGCAGTGCAACGGGTTGCTGGGCCGGGCGTAAAAGCTGTGCACAAAGTAAAAATGGCTGCGGTCGGCAATGCCTTGCCACACGGGGTGCACCGCACCCGCATGGGCCACCGGGTGCACGGTGTTCCAGCCCATTTGCGGCACTTTGTAGCGGCTGCCGTCGGGTTGCAGCTTGCCGGCCAGGTCAAAGCGCAGCACTTCGCCAGCAATGAGGCCCAGGCCCGGGGTGTCGCCCTCGGCGCTGTGGTCCAGCAGCATTTGCATGCCCACGCACACGCCAAACAGGGGTTTGCTGGCTGCGGCTTCGAGCACCGATGCACGCAGGCCGGACTGGTGCAGCTCGCGCATGCAATCGGGCATGGCGCCCTGGCCCGGCAGAACGATGCGCTGGGCAGCGCGCACCTGATCGGGTTCGCTGGTGACCACCACCCGCCAACCCGTACCTTGCGCGGCCGCCTGGACGGCCTGGGAGACCGAACGCAAATTGCCCATGCCGTAGTCCACGACGGCGACGGTGTTTACGACTGAATTCATAGCTTTTTGCGCAGATGCGGTAAGCGCCAGGGCCTTTTCCGCCCCAATATTACAAAGACCCTTTGGTGGAAGGAATGGTGCCTGCGCTGCGCGGATCGAGCTCCAGCGCCGCCCGCAGCGCACGCGCAAAGGCTTTGAACACCGTTTCGCACTGGTGGTGTGCGTTGATGCCTTTGAGGTTGTCGATGTGCAGCGTCACGCCCGCGTGGTTCACGAAACCCTGGAAAAACTCGTAGGTGAGCTGGGTGTCGAACCCGCCAATGCTCGCCGCCGTGAACGGGATGTGCAAGTGCAGGCCGGGGCGGCCCGAGAAATCGACCACCACGCGCGAGAGGGCTTCGTCCAGCGGCACGTAGGCATGGCCGTAGCGGCGTATGCCTTTTTTGTCGCCCACGGCACGGGCAAAGGCCTGGCCCAGGGTGATGCCCACGTCTTCCACGGTGTGGTGGCCGTCGATGTGCAGGTCGCCATCGCACTGCACTTCCAGGTCGATGAGGCCGTGGCGCGCAATCTGGTCGAGCATGTGGTCAAAAAAACCAATCCCGGTGTTCAGGCGCGACTCGCCGCTGCCGTCCAGGTTGACGCGCACATGGATGCGCGTTTCGGCGGTGCTGCGGCTGACTTCGGCCGTGCGGGCCGTGGCGGTGGAAGGGACGAGGGCTGAAGAGGTCATATCGAAGCTTGGAGTGCCTGCAGCAGGGTGGCGTTTTCGGCGGCAGTACCTACGGTCAAACGCAGGCAGTTTGCCAGCAATGGGTGCATTGTAGAAACGTTCTTGACCAGAACCTTGCGCTGGCGCAGACCGTCAAAGGCGCGCGCGGCGTCCGGCACGCGGATCAGCACCATATTGGCCTCGCTGTCCCACACTTTTTGCACACCCGGCAAAGCGCGCAGTTGGGCGATCAAATCGGCCCGCGCGGCGCGCAGCTGCGCCGCCTGATCGGCAAACACTGCGGCATGTTCGAGTGCAAACAGCGCGGCTTCGCCGTTCAGGCTGCTGATGTTGTACGGCGGGCGCACCTTGTCCACCTCGGCCACCAGGGCCTCGGGGCCGATGAGGTAGCCCAGGCGCACGCCCGCCAGGCCAAACTTGGAGAGCGTGCGCATGAGCAGCACATGGCCGTTGGCTTGCGGCGCGGCGCGCATTTCATCGAGCCAGGTGCGGCTGGCAAAGGGCTGGTACGCCTCATCCACCACGGCGATGCCGCCCACGGCGCCAGCGGCGGCGATGATGCGGCGCATGGCAGCCGCGTCCCACAGCGTGGCCGTGGGGTTGTTGGGGTAGGCCAAGAACGTGATCGCCGGGCGGTGCTGCGCAATGGCGGCGAGCATGGCGGCTTCGTCGAGTTCAAAGTCCGCCGTCAGCGGCACGCCCGCATAGCCCAGGCCCTGCAGGCGCGCGCTCATGGCGTACATGACAAAACCCGGCTCGGGCGCCAGCACCGTCGCCCCCGGCTGCGCGCAGGCCAGGGCGACGAGGCTGATGAGCTCGTCCGAGCCGTTGCCCAAAATCAAGCGGCAGCCCGGCGGCATGTGCGCGTGCTGCGCCAGCGCGGCCTGCAGGTCGGCGTAGCGCGGGCCGGGGTAGCGGTTGAGCGCCAGCTGCGCCAGGCGCTGGCCCAGGGCGGATTGCAGATCGGCGGGCAGCGCGAAGGGGTTTTCCATCGCATCGAGCTTGAGGTAGCCGCTGGCGTCCTGCACCACGTAGGCGTGCATGGCACGCACGGCGGGGCGGATGCGTTCAAGGGCGGCGGCGGTCAGGGGGTGGTTGCTCATAAAGCCTCTAGCAGGGGGATTGCAGTGCGGGGTGCAGCACCTGCACGCCCGCCAGCAGCGCGCCGTGCGGCAGCGCCGTGGTCAGCAGTTGCGCGCAGCCGCTGTGCTGGGCGCAGGCCAGTTGCAGGCAGTCGCCAAAGGGCAGTTGGTGGCGCGCCTCGACGGCCCAGGCGGTCTCCAGCGTGGCGGCGTCGGTTTTCCAGGGGTTCCAGCTTTGGTAGCGGCGCATGGCCGCGCGCGCATCGCCCTGCGGCAGCGGTGGCTGGGCGCTGGTCGTGCGGTCGTAAAACTCCACCAGCGCCTGCACGCTGGTGCGCCCCAGGCGCGCGCGCCACAGCGCATCGAGCCAGGCCAGGCTGGCTGCGTGCAGCGCGCCCGCGCCCAGGTTCTCGGCGGCGATGAGCACGCTGGTATCGACGAACACCAGGCTCATGCAGTGCCCTCAGTTTTTTGATGATTTTGGCCGTTAACCCTTGCTGGGCAAGCGCGAGAAGCTATGCTTTCAATAGCATCTGACGTCTGCCAGCGGCGCTCATCGGTGCGCCAGGCGAGGTAGGCGCGCTCGTAGGCGTCTTCGCGCTGCTGCATCTCGGCCATGAAGTCGCCCACCATGCGCGAGACACTGGTGCCCCGGCGCGCCGCCTCGATGCGCGCCCATTCGAGCACGCTGTCTTCAACGGTGATGGTGAGGTTTTTCATAGGGTGCATTTTACACTGAATTCGTGTTGCACGAATTCAGTGTTTATGTTTCAACAAAAAACACCGCTTTCATCACGAATAATACTGAAAATTAAACATCAGACATATAATTTTCGTGAATGACAATCTCTGATATTCCCCGTGCCATAGAACCCCAGGTCGTCCACCGACTGTCCCACGCGGTGCCCGCCGTAGTGCTCCTGGGGCCGCGCCAGGTGGGCAAAACCACGTTGGCACGGCGCATAGCAGCCACGTGGCCGCAGGGGGCGGTGTACCTGGATTTGGAGCTCCCTTCAGACCGGCGGCGCCTGGACGATGCCGAAGCGTATTTGCGCATGCAAACGCCCAAGCTGGTGGTCATTGACGAAATCCACCGGGCCCCCGAAATTTTTGCCGTATTGCGCGGCCTGATCGACGAACGCCGGGCTGCGGGCCAGCGTTTTGGGCATTTCTTGCTGCTGGGCTCGGCGGCGCTGGATTTGATGCACCAATCCAGCGAAAGCCTGGCCGGGCGCGTGGCTTACCTGGAGATGGCTCCCGTCGATGCCCAAGAGGCCATGGCCCACGGTTTGCCCCTGGATCTGCTGTGGAGCCGCGGCGGCTTCCCTGAAAGCTTGCGCGCTGGCAGTGATGGGTTGAGCTTCACCTGGCGGCAGGACTTCATCCGCTCTTACCTGGAACGCGACGTGCCCATGTTTGCCCCGCGCATGCCCGCCCTGGCGCTGGAGCGTCTGTGGACGATGCTGGCACATCAACAGGGCGGCCTGCTCAACCAGTCGCAACTGGCGGCCAGCGTGGGGGTGAGCGCACCCACCATAGCGCGCTATGTGGATCTGCTGGCCGACCTGCAGTTGGTTCGCCGCCTGAGCCCCTGGTCGGTCAATATGGGGAAAAGGCTGGTCAAAGCACCCAAAGTGTATGTGCGCGACAGCGGCCTGGTGCACGCTTTATTGGGGTTGGAAACACTGGACGCCGTACTGGGCCACCCGGTGGCTGGGGCAAGCTTTGAGGGGCTGGCCATTGAAACACTGGTGCAGCACCTGCCCACAGGCAGCCGGCCTTGGTTTTACCGCACGCACGAGGGTGCCGAAATCGATTTGCTCATCGAGCGTGGCGGCCAACCCACCATGGCCATCGAGGTCAAGCGCTCCAGCGCACCCTCGCTGGAGCGCGGCTTTGGCCAGGCCTGCCAGGATTTGGGCATAGAGCAACGCTGGGTGGTCTACCCCGGCACCGAGCGTTTCCCTTTGCGCCACGGGGCACAGGCCATCGGCCTGGCCGATTTAGCGGGTGTTCTGGAGAACAGCGCGTAGCCCTGCTTATTTCAACCGCATTTCCGCCGCCCGCGCATGCGCCTGCAAGCCCTCGCCGTGCGCCAGCACGCTGGCGATGCGGCCCAGGGTTTGGGCGCCCTGCTCGCTCACTTCGATGAGGCTGCTGCGTTTTTGGAAGTCGTATACGCCCAGGGGCGACGAAAAGCGCGCCGTGCCGCTGGTGGGCAGCACGTGGTTGGGGCCTGCGCAGTAGTCGCCCAGGCTTTCGCTGGTGTATGCGCCCAGGAAGATCGCGCCCGCGTGCTTGAGCAGCGGCTCCCAGCGGTGCGGGTCGCGGCTGGAGACTTCCAAATGCTCGGGGGCGATACGGTTGGAAATTTCACAGGCTTCTTCCATGCTGCGCGTGTGGATCAGCGCGCCGCGCCCGGTCAGGCTCTTGGCGATGATTTCGGCACGCGGCATCTCGGGCAGCAGGCGGTCGATTTCGCGCTGCACGGCAGCGATGTAGTCGGCATCCGGGCACAGCAGGATGCTTTGCGCCAGTTCGTCGTGTTCGGCCTGGCTGAACAGGTCCATGGCCACCCAGTCGGGCGGCGTGCTGCCGTCGG
>CAZRFF010000085.1:0-8340 GCA_964599265.1 uncultured Simplicispira sp.
CGCTGAATTTCTCCAGCGCCAGACCGCCCCAGAAGTTGGCCGTGGTGGTCAGCCAGGAACCGCGCTGCTGGCGCGCAATAAAGCCGTTGGCCAGGCGGCCCATGTCGTCCTTCCACGCGGGGTCGTCCATCACGGCGAGCATGAGGCGGGCAGTGTTCACGTCGCCGTTTTGCATCAGCCACCACCAATAGTCGTCTTGCTCGGTACTGAAGATGAGCTTGGTGCCTTGGTAAGACAAGCGTGCCTGCAGGATTTGCATGGCCTCTTGCAGACGCTGGGCCTGCTGGGGCGCATCGGGCAGGCGCTTCAAGATGTTGACCCAGTCGATCACGGCGTGCGTGGGCCATTGGTTGGGCGCGATGGTGATGCTGGTGAGCATGCGCGCCTGGGCCTTGCCGTAGCGCGAAAGCGCCTCGATGGCGGCGAGCTTGCGCATATCCAAATCCTTGCGCGGGCTCCAGTGGTTGCGCGCAATGCGCCCCTCAACAAAGGCCGCCAGCCCCCGCTCCATGGCCGCACGGGATTCGTCGGGCAAGGCAAAGGCCGGGTTCAGGCCCGAGGCCTCGTGCGTAGCGGCCAGCAGGTAGGCCGTGAGCACATCGCTCCCCCGGTTGGCGTCACCGCTTTGCGGCGGGAAGTAGTAGGCCAGACCGTCACCATCCAGGTAGGTGGGCAACTGCGCCGCCACGGTCTGCCACAGCGCCACATCGCGCAGCCCTATGGCCTTGCTGGTTTTCTGCTCCAGGCAGGCAAAGGGGTAATTGGCCCACCAGTCGCGCACCCCCGGCAGGCCCTCGGCCAGCTTGGGCTGCAATGCCAGCTTCAATCCGCCACGCCCCGGCAAGGCATCTTGCGGGGCCTTGACGGCCAGGTTCAACCCGCCGTCCACCTGCACCAGCGTGGCCTGCTGCACGGTGAGCGGCACGGCAGGAATGATGCGCTGGCTGACCTTGAGCGCATCCTTGGCGCCGCCCAGGGTGTCGCGCGCGGCGATCTCCCACAGAACCGCCTGCGCACGGGTGCGCCCCAGTTGCTCGGGCGCGGTCACCTGCCAGGCCAGCTCACGCGCCTCACCGGCAGGAATATCCACCGTTTGCGGCGCCAGTTCCAGCAGCGTGGCGCGCGGCGCCACCTCCACCTTCATGGCGGCCTTGGTGGTGTTGCGCAAGGTCAGTTGGGCGCGGAAGGCGTCACCCTCGCGCACCAGGGGCGGCAGGCCGCTGATGATTTGCAGGTCTTGTGTGGCGCGGATGCTGGCAGACCCGGAACCAAACAAGCCCAGGCCGGCATCGGCCACCGCCACGATCTTGAAGCTGGTGAGCGCGTCGTTGAGCGGCACCTCCACCCGCGCCTGGCCCTTGGCATCCAGTTGGATGGCGGGCTTCCACAGCAACAAGGTATCGAGCAGCTCGCGCGTGGGGCTGCGCCCACCGCCACCGCCTGCTGGCACGGCCTTTTTGCCATAGTGGCGCCGGCCGATGATTTCCATTTGCGCCGTGGCTGTCTGCACCCCCCAGGACCGCCGCTGCAACATGGCGTCGAGCAGATTCCAACTGGTGTTGGGCATCAATTCCAGCAAGGCCTGGTCTACCGCCGCCAACGCCACCTCGGCATGGGCGGCGGGCTTGCCGTCAGGCAAGGTCGCTGTGATGGTGACCTGGGCTTTTCCGCGCACAGGGTAGCTTTCCTTGTCGGCTGCTACGCGCACGTCAATCTGGTGGCCTTGGGTGCCCACCTTGATTTCGGCCACGCCCAGGCGGAAAGCAGGCTTGGACAAATCCACCAGGGCCGTGGGTGCCACGTATTCCTTGCCCTCGTACCAAAAAGCCGTCCACCAATCGCGCGGCGCCTTGTAGCCCCAGGTGAAGAAGCTGTACCAAGGCACATCGCGCAAGCGCCCACGCAGTGCCAGCACGCTCACGTAGACATTGGGCCCCCATCCATCTTCGATCTTGAGCTGCACGGTCGGATCCTTGCCATTGAGCTCCACCACCTGCGCGCTGATGATGCCCTCGCGCTCGACCGTGACCAGCGCCTGGGCAAAGCGGAAGGGCATGCGCACCTGGAACCGCGCCGTTTCACCGGGCTGGTAGGTTTTTTTCTCGGGCAAGAGGTCAATGCGGTCGTGGTTCTCGCCGCCAAACCACAATTCCCCCTGGCGCGTCACCCACACCGAAGACGCCGCATCCATGGTATTGCCCGCTTTGTCGCGCGCCGTGGCCACGAGTTCGATCTCTCCGGGCTCATCGAGCTTGGCCTCGCACAGCAGCAGGCCACGCGCATCGCTCTGCCCCGTGCACACCGTGCCCAGGTCTTTGGTTTCGGTTTTGTTGTCGTAGCTGTAGAACCCCCCCACCATGCGCTTGCGGCTGGAGGTGGTGATGCGGGCAATGGCCTGCACCTGCAGGGGCACGTCGGCAGCGGGTTTGCCGTCCGTCGTCAGGGCCAGCGCCTGGAAGCGCACTTTCTGGCTGGTCGAAGCCCAACCCTCGGTCTTGATGCCCGCCAGCACCGCAGCAGGCCACAGGGCATGGGTGCTGCGCAGGGTTTGCACCTCGCCGTTGGGGTCGGCGTAGGTGGCTTCCATCAGCAGCTCCTGCGCGGCGCTTGCGCGCGGCACATTGTCAATCTGCACCTTGCCAGCACCTTGGCGGTCCAGTGTCACGGGCAGCTTGTCGGCAATGACACGGGCATCCTGGTGCGCCGCCTCTTCTTCCTCCCCCTGGCCAGACGCCGCGCTGCGCCCCCGCGGCGGGCTGAAATTAAAATTTTCGTAATCAGCAAAGTACAGGTTTTTGCCGCGCACCAGGGCCGATACGCGCACGGGCAATTGCGCGGCCGGGCCGCCGGCCACGTAATTGACCTGCACGGCCGCGGGCACGCTGCGCACGTTCACCAGCGGCGCCTTGTCGGCAGGGCCCACGCGGCCTTCGAGTACGGGCAGGCGGAATTCCTCCACCCGGAACTGGCCCGACGCCAGCGAAATGTCCTGCCCCTCCCCCACCAAATCCACCGAGTACACGCCCAGATGGGCTGCTGGCGGTATGGCGAACTGGTTTTCGGCACTCAGGCCCCCAGTGGCCGTTTTGCGCCATTGCAAGGGCTGGGTGTACTGCTGGCCGCTGCCCACATGGGTGATGACCAGGGAATCGGGTTTCTTCTCCGGCAGGCCAAAGCCGCTGCGCGTCTCGGTGCGCAGCACGTGCTTCATGGAAACGGTTTCGCCCGCACGAAACAGCGTGCGGTCAAAAATGGTATGGGCCCGCTGGTTGGGGCGGGAGCCCATGTCCGTGGGCAGGTTGAAGCGCCAGGGCTCGATGCCGCGTTGCCAATCGCTCCAGGCAAACGCCATGTCCTGCACGCCGTCGGCGCCCTGGTGGCGGGCGCTGACAAAGTAGCCAGAACCCGATTCATCTTCCTCGTTGCAGTATGGCGCCTCGGGCGGCAGGCCCTCAAGGCGCGCCACGCCCTGGGCATCGGTCACACCCGATGCCAGCAACTTGCCAGAGCAGTTGGACACCTGCACCTGCGCGCCTTCCACCGGCTTGCCACGGTCCAATGATGTGACCCACACCAGGGCATTCTCCCGCCCCATCTTGAAATGCACGGACAGATTGGTCACCAAGGCCATGCTGCGCACGTACATGGTGCGCCCCGCACCGTGCCGTTCGTCCAGCAGCGACGCACCCAACGCTGGCGATGCGATCTCCACCACATGAAAGCCCGGCGGCAAAGGAATGCCGACCACTTCGAAAGGGCGTTTATCGCCCTTGTCCACACGCGGCAAATCCAGCGCCTTCACGCCGCTTTGCCCGTCCAGCAGTGACAACATGCGCGTCTGCACATAACCCTTGCCCTCGCCCTCCAGCACCTTGGGAAGCCTGGTCTTGGACAGGGTGCGCGCCACGTCGCGGCCGATCGTGTACTGGTTCAACCGCTGCACCGTCTTGAACCAGGCGATGATGTCGGCATCCTGCTTGGGCTGCAGCGTGCCCACCTTGCCCGCTGGGGCATCCGGCTGGCCTTTTTGCAGGCCCTGCACACGCAAATCGGCCTCCACATTGCGCAGCGTGACCGGGAACAGCGCCGGCCCATCGGGCCCTTCGGCAAAACGCTCGACGATGCCAAACGGCGCGGCCGCAAATTTGGCCAAGGGGGGCAGCGGGCCGGTGGACACCTTGAGCGGAAAGCTCCCGGCATTGGCCAGGCTGCGGCCCGAAGCGTCCTTCAAGTCTTTGGGCAACTCCAGGGTATAGGCGGTGTTCTCGGCCCAGGTGGGGCCGAACGACACGCTGTTGACCAGCGCATCACCCGCGCTGTCTTCCTCGCCATCGATCTGCTGGGGTTTGAGCGTTTCACGCGGCGTCTTCAGGCGCACGGCCGCAGCCAGCTTGCGCGGCACAGGGGCGCTGAACTGGACCGCCATGGGCCGGATGGGCAGGCAGACGGCCTGGGCGTTTTCGCGCTCACAAGAAAATTCGGCCGTGAATGGCGCACGCACCTGGTAGGCATAGCGCTTTTCGACCTTGTTCTCTACCCCGCTGGGCGTGGCCACGCCTTTGCCCCACACCAACTGCACCTTGCTGGAGGCCGAGAACCGCCGCTGGCAGGCCAGGGCGAGCACCGCCAGGGGTTCTTTTTTAGCCAGCGCCTCCCAGCCGACCGCCTTGAGCAAGTCCGCACGCTCCTGCCCCCCGATGGTCCGCACCGGCACGCGCTCGCCCAGGCCTTCCACCACACACCATACATTGGCCTGCACGCTCTCGGCCGTGGCCGGGCCGTTGAGTTGCAGCACAAAGGTCTGGTCTTCATCGATGGCAGCATAGGTGTTCGGCCGCATGGCCTTGATGAAAGGTCCGCCGGTATTGAATTGGTAGCTGCTGGCGCTTTTGACAGCTTCGCCAGAGAGCGATTTGAACCCGGCATTGGGCACGGCCGTGCAGCGCACGCCGGGGGGCAATTCGTGCTCGAAGTCGTACACCCATTCGCGCTCGCCGGTCCAGCGCCCCGTGCCCTTGCTGGCCTGTGCGTCAGAGCAATTGAGCGTGAGGGGTGCCGCCGCCTTGGGGTCGCCAAAGGCCACAGCCGCCGCATCGAATTTGACCACCACCTGGGCCACGCGGGCCACCTCGCCCTGGGGTGACACGCGGGTGACCTGCAGCGCCTGCGCGCTATGGGCGGCCAGCAGGCCGAGCAGCCAGAGGTATTTTGGAATGGATTGCACAGTGCTTCCTCACGAATGACCCCCGCAAGCGTACCCAATGCACTGGGCCGCCATGGGGATGTTGCATGTATTTACATTGTTATTCGGCCCATGGTGAGAATCTTTTCACGTTCTCGCGTCCTGCCGCATGGCGCATGCATAGAATCCGCCCCGACATTACACAAGAGAGGGAAGCAGATGATCAAAAAGATTGCCATTGTCGTAGCAGTGGTTGGTGCAGGTTGGTACTGGCAGGTCGGCGGCAGGCAGATCAATGAAAGCCAGGTGCGCGATTTTTACCGCCAGGAGTCCCACGCAATGCACTCGCGGGATCCCGAGGCCCTGTGCAAACTGATCAGCAGCAAATATGTCGGCACCGAACGCATGACGATGATGGGCGACAGCCTGCAATCCACGACCAATCGCGAGAAGACCTGCGAAAGCCAGCGCCAGGCCTTCGAGTCTTTCGAAAAGATTGGCGACAAGATGGGCGGGATGCTGACCATCGAATACATCCAGAAGATCGATAGCATCGAGATTGCGCCCAATCGCAAGAGCGCCCGCGTCACCGGCACCAAGACACTCAAAATGGGCGGCGCCGTCATGGAGTTCAACACCGACTTCACCGAAGACATCGAACGCGAATGGGGCCAGGCCAAGATGGTGCGCTCGGACACCACCTCCCGGGTGGGCATGGTAAGTGGCCAGGGCATGCGGCAAAGCGACTTCTTCCGCTAGGCATTGCAGATACCGGCGGCGGATCGGTAAAAACCCATACCGCCGCGCCTGTCCGCTGGCTTGCCAACGCTGCATGGTTGTGCCATCCTGAACGCCCCCACTGGAGTCGCCACCATGCGGTTCAATGTCCCGTTCGGTCAGAATCTTTGCGACGTGCTGCACGCCGAGTTGGGCCTCGTGTGCAGCTTCATGGACGAAACCGGGTGCATCGTGGCATCCAGCGACCACGGGCGCATTGGCCAGCCGCACGCCATCGCCGCGCGCATCATGCGCCGGGAAATCGACGAATACAGCGTGACGGCCGACGAAGCCACCCAGTCTCCCCTGGTGCGCGAAGGCATCAATATGGCCATCGACCTGGGGGGCCAGCGGCTCATCAACCTGGGCATTGCAGGGCCGCTGCCTGTGGTGCGCCCGCTGGCGCGGGTGGTGCGTTTTTGCGTCTCGGCCCTGCTGCAAATCCAGCAAGGCCCCTCCGCCGCCGACATCCACGCCCGCACTGACGCCCCCACCAGCCTGCCCGAACTGCTGCAGCACGCCAGCCAAACCGTGCAATTCAGCCTGACCCGGCTGCACGACGCAGTCAACCACATTGACCAAGGCCTCACCTTGTTTGACCGGCAACTGCACCTGGTCGTATGGAACCAGCGCTTTCTCGACCTGATCGGCTGGCCAGTGGGTACCGAATGCCTGGGCCAGCCCATGGGCGCATTGCTGGAGCGCTTTGGCCAGCACACCCACATTCCGCAAGCCCACTTGCAGCCCCAGGTAAACCGCCGCATTGAACGCCTGCGCCAGGGCAAAAACAACGACTTCACCTTCGAGACCCCACAAGGCACGGTGCTGGCCATTACCGACCGGCTGCTGCCCGATGGCAGCATGGTGTCCATCTACAGCGACGTGACCGAGCGCCACCGCGCCGACGCGGCCCTGCGCCGCGCCCACCAGCACGCCGAAGAACTGTTGGCGCGCCTGCAAGAGCGCAGCGCAGAATTGGCCAGCCAACTGGGCTTCATGCACCAGCTCATCGAGGCCATTCCCGGCCCCCTGTTCTACAAAGACGCACAGGGGCGCTACCTGGGCTGCAACAGCACGTTTGCGTCCTTTATCGGCCACCCCTCTGCCGAACTGCTGGGCAAAACCCCAGCCGAAGTGTCACCGGCCGACCTGGCCGAACGCTACATGGCCGCGGACCGGGAGCTGCTCAGCAACCCCGGGCGGCAAATTTACGAAAGCCAGGTGCAGCACGCCGACGGCGAACTGCGCGACGTGGTCTTTCACAAAGCCACTTTCACCCAACCCGACGGCAGCGTGGGCGGCCTGGTGGGTTTCATGTTCGACATCACCGAACGCAAGCGCATGGAAGACGGCCTGCGCCAGGCCGCCACGCTGTTTGACAACAGCGCCGAGGGCGTCACCATTACCCAGGCAGACGGCCGCATCGTGGCCGTCAACCCGGCATTCACCGCCATTACCGGTTACGAGCGCGCCGAAGTGCTGGGACAAAACCCGCGCATGCTCCAGTCGGGGCGGCACGGCCCCCGGTTCTATACCGACATGTGGGAGGCGATTGTCCAACACGGCCGCTGGCAGGGCGAGATCTGGAACCGGCGCAAATCCGGCGACATTTACCCCGGGTGGCTCTCCCTCGTGGCCGTGCACGGCGCACAGGGCCAGGTGACCCACTATGTGGCCACGTTCTCCGACATCACCCTGCAAAAGCAAAACGAAGAGCGCATCGAACAACTGGCGTATTCCGACCCCCTGACCGGCCTGCCCAACCGGCGCCTGCTGCTCGACCGGCTGGCGCACGCCCTGGTGGTCAGCCAGCGCAGCCAGTTGCAAGGCGCGCTGTTCATCCTCGACATCGATGATTTCAAGGGCCTGAACGACACCCGCGGCCACTATGTGGGCGACCTGCTCCTGCAGCAAGTGGCCCGGCGCCTTTCAGCCCATGTGCGCCCAGGCGACACCGTGGCGCGGCTTGGGGGCGATGAATTCGTCGTCATGCTCGAAGACCTGGGGCCTGACGCCTTGCAGGCCATGCGCAAGGCCGAAACCATCGGCAGCCAACTGCTGCAGGCGCTGGCCGAGCCCTATGCGCTGCAAGGCAGCATGCACCACCACAGCGCCAGCCTGGGCGTGGCGCTGTTCGGCCTCCCCCCCGCTTCGGTGGAAGAGCTGCTCAAGCAGGCCGACATGGCCATGTACCGCGCCAAAGCCCTGGGGCGCAATACCTTGAGTTTTTTCGACCCCGAAATGCAATCGGCCCTGGTGGGCCGTGTTGCCATGGAAAAGGCCATGCGGCAGGCACTGGCCGAAGGCGATTTTTTACTGCATTACCAGCCCCAAATGCACCTGTCCGGCAGGCTGCTGGGCGTCGAGGCCCTGGTGCGCTG
>CAZRFF010000086.1:0-8246 GCA_964599265.1 uncultured Simplicispira sp.
ATGATGAACCGTGCACTCAATTGGACAGGCCAGGCGCTGCTGTATGGCGGATTTGCCGTGGCGATCGGGGTGTTTTCACGCTGGCCCGTGTACCACCCGCTGCCCCCGGACATGGCGCAGATCAAGGTCAGTTTCATCCACCACGGTGTGCGCCTGGCCGATTGCCGCCCCTACACCGAAGAAGAAAAGGCCAAGATGGCCAAGAACATGCGCAAGGCCATGAAGTGCGAGCGCGAGCGCTCGCCGGTGCACATCGAGGTGGATATCGACGGCAAAACCGTGCTCAACCACACCGCGCCGCCCACGGGTTTGTCGCGCGATGGAACCTCCACGGTCTACCAGCGTTTTGACCTGCCGGTCGGTGAGCACCGCATTGCCGTGCGCTTCTCGGACAACAAAGCGCAGGAAGGCTTTACCGCCCAGCGCGAGGAAACCGTGAACCTGCAAAACGCGCAGGTGCTGGTGATCGACTACAACGCAGACAAGGGAGGCATTGTTCTGCAATGAGCGCCGCTGCATCCTCTTTGGCGCCGCCGCCGGGCATGGCGCCAGTGCTCCCCGCCGTGCATTCCGAAGCGCATTACGCCCTGGAGACGCCGCAGGATGCGCGCCGCACCCTGGCGCGTGGCTGGTTGTGGCTGGGCGTGGCCGCCCTGATCGGTTCGGGTATTTTCTCGGTGCTGCTCGTCGTTTCGCGCACTCCCTACGTCAACCAATGGCTGCCTGCGGCCAATTTTTTCCACATCTCGCTGGTGCTGCACGTGGATTTGTCGGTGCTGGTGTGGTTTGTGGCCATGGCGGGTTTGCTCTGGAGCCTGCACGGCACCCAGCGGGCCCAGGCCATGGGCTGGGGCGCGCTGTGGGTGACGGCGGCGGGTACGCTGGCCATGGCCCTGGCGCCTTTCCTCAACCCGGGTGAGCCCGTGATGGCCAACTACATCCCGGTGCTGCAGTCCCCGCTGTTCCTGGCGGGGCTGGTGGTGTTTGGCGTGGGGGCGTCGTTGCTGGTGCTGCGCGGTCTGTTGGCCGCGCCGCGCATTGGCCTGGACTACGACGGGCGTGGCGCGCTGGACTTTGGCCTGAGCTCGGCCGCCGTGGCCACGGCCGTGGCGCTGCTGTCGTTTGCCTGGTCGTGGGCCGTGCTGCCCACCCATCTGGATGCTAAAACCTATTACGAGATCCTGTTCTGGGGCGGTGGCCATGCGCTGCAGTTCACCTGGACGCTGCTCATGCTGGTCTCCTGGCTGTGGCTGGCCAGTGCTTGCGGTGCGCGCGTGCGGGTGAGCCCGCGTGTGGTGGTGCTGCTGTTTTTGCTGGCGCTGGCGGGGGTGTTTGTCACGCCCTGGGCCTACCTGGCGCACGACATTGCCTCGGTGGAGCACCGCAATCTGCTCACCTGGGCCATGCGCCTGGGCGGCGGCCCGGCCATCGTGCCCGTGAGCCTGGCCGTGGTGATGGGCGTGCTGGCGCAGCGGCAGCTGGCGCCCACGCTGCGCCCCTTGCGTGCGGCACTGCTGTCGTCCGTGCTGCTGTTTGCCGCAGGCGGGGTGATTGGCGTGTTCATCAACGGCAGCAATGTGCGCATTCCGGCGCATTACCACGGCTGCATCGTGGGGGTCACGCTGGCGCTCATGGGTGCCGTTTACCGCATCCTGCCCACGCTGGGCTACCAGGCACCCCAGGGGCGCATGGCCACCTGGCAGCCCTGGTTGTACGGCGTGGGCCAGCTCATGCACATCATTGGTCTGGTGTGGTCGGGCGGCTATGGCGTGCAGCGCAAGGTGGCCGGTTCTGACCAGGTGCTGCGCAGCACCGCCGAAGTGGCCGGCATGGGACTGATGGGCCTGGGCGGCCTCATCGCCATCATTGGCGGCCTGCTGTTTGTGGTGGTGGTGATCCGTGCCACCCGTGCCCCGGCTTCTGCGCCGACGCCCGTCTGAAGGAAGTTGAAATGATCAAAAAAATCCAAGCCTTGCTGCAATGGCTGTTCCTGCGGGCCGAGGGCCTGTTCAACGCCGCCTTTGGCGACCGCATCAACCCGTTCTACCACCTGGGGGCCATCAGCTTCTTCCTGTTCTGGGTGGTGGGCGCCAGCGGCCTGTACCTCTATGCCTTTTTTGAAACCGGCATCCCCGAGGCCTACACCTCGGTGGTGTCGCTGACCGACAAGCAGTGGTGCGTGCACCGCTATGCGTCCGATGCCATGGTGCTCACCATGCTGCTGCACATGCTGCGCTACTTTGCGTTCGACCGTTACCGTGGTTTTCGCTGGTTCTCGTGGATGACGGGTGTGCTGCTCATCTGGCTGGTCTACGCTTCGGGCGTGAACGGCTACATGCTGCCTTGGGACCAGATGGCGCAGTACGTGACGGTGACCACGTTCGAGTGGCTCGACGCATTGCCCATCTTCAACGGCACGCTGATGCGCAACTTCCTGTATTCGGACCACGTGGGCAGCCGCTTCTTCACGCTGCTGTCGTTCATGCACATCGGCATTCCGCTGGTGGTGCTGATGGTGATGTGGATCCACGTGCAGCGCGTGCCCAAGGCGCGCACCACGCCGCCCAAGCCCATCGTGGTGGGTGTGCTGCTGACCATGCTGGTGCTTTCCATCGTGGCGCCCGTGAAGGTTCAGGGCGGTGTCAGCGACCTGGCCAAGGCGGTGACCAGCGTGGAGATGGACTGGTTTTACCTGACCATCTTCCCGCTGCTGACGCAGTGGCCGATGGAGCGCGTGTGGCTGGCGGTGGTGGGGGGCTCTGTGCTCTTGGCGCTGGTTCCCTGGCTGCCCCCGCGCTTTGGCAAGAGCGCCAAGAACACCTTCCAGATCGTGGTGCACGGCGACAAGGGCAACAAGGCCGAATTCACGGTGCGCAAGGGCGAAACCATTCTCGACGTGGGTTTGCGTGAAGGCCTGAATCTGGAGTACGACTGCCGCAATGGCGGCTGCGGCCTGTGCGTGTGCGGCGTGGCACAAGGCACGTTCGATTCGCGTCCCTACCAGCTCAGCGCCCTCTCCAATGCCCAAAAGGGCCAGGGCAAGGCCCTGATGTGCTGCATGGAGCCCAATGCCGACATGGTCATTGAAGTGGCCAACGACATTGGCGCTGCGCAGAAAGCGCCTGATGTGCACAGCGCCACCGTGGCACGCATGGAGCGCCTGGCCGAAGACGTGATGCTGGTGCTGCTGGAGCTGCCCCAGGGCCAGCGCCTGGACTTCCTGGCGGGCCAGTACATCAACATCCTGCTGGAGGACGGCCAGCGCCGCGCCTTCTCGTTTGCCAACCGGCCCGGGGCCAGCGCCCAAATCGAACTGCACGTGCGCCTGGTGCCGGGCGGACGCTTTACCACCCATGTGTTCGAAGGCATGAAGGTGGGCGATACCGTGCGCTTTGAGGGCCCGCGCGGGCAGTTCACGCTGCGCGAGAACGATCCGCCCATTTTGTTCGTGGCCGGCGCCACGGGTTTTGCGCCCATCAAGAGCATTGTGGAAGACGCCTTCGCCCGCGGCGTGCAGCGCACCATGCGCCTGTACTGGGGTGTGCGCCAGCCCAAGGATTTGTACATGCTCTCGCTGTGCGAAGAATGGCAGCGCGCGCACGAAAAATTCACCGTCATCCCGGTGGTGTCCGAGCCCACGCCGGCCGATGGGTGGACGGGCCGTACCGGTCTGGTGCACGAGGCCATGCTGGCCGACATCCCGGATCTGAGCGGCTACGAGGTCTATCTGTGCGGCTCCGTGCGCATGGTGGATGCGGCCGTGCCCGCTTTCATTGCCCAGGGCCTGCCCGAAGGCGCGTGCTTCTCGGACGCTTTTGTGCCCTCTGCGCCCGTGCAGCCCCAGGCTCCGGCCCACACCGCATGAGCCTGAACATCATCACGGCCAACCTCAACGGCGTCCGCTCCGCGGCGTCCAAGGGTTTTTTTGATTGGCTGGCGCAGCAGCAGGCCGCCGCGGTGGGCGTGCAGGAGCTCAAGGCGCAGCCAAACCAAATGGCGGGCCTGTTTGACCAGGCGGCTGGCGCGCAGGGGCATTTCCATTGTGCGCAAAAGCCGGGGTATTCGGGCGTGGGCCTGTACCTGCGGCATGCGCCTTCGGATGTGATCGTGGGCATGGGCGATGCCGCATTCGATACCGAAGGCCGCTGGGTGGAGGCGCGCTATGACCGCCCAGGGCGCAAGCTCAGCCTCATCAGTTGCTACTTCCCCAGTGGATCGTCGGGCGAGGAGCGCCAGCAGGCCAAGTTCCGCTTTCTGGATCTGATGTACCCCAAGCTCATGGCCTTGCGCGCCGAGCGCGAGTTCATTCTCATGGGTGACGTGAACATCGCGCACCAGAACGCCGACCTGAAGAATTGGCGCGGCAACCAGAAAAACAGCGGTTTCCTGCCCGAAGAGCGTGCCTGGATGACGCGCTTGCTCTCCGAAGGTGGGCTGGTGGACGTGTACCGCCGCCTGCACCCCGACACCACCGACGCCTGCTACACATGGTGGAGCAACCGGGGGCAGGCCTATGCCAACAACGTGGGATGGCGGCTGGACTACCACCTGGCCACCCCGGCCTTGGCCGCACAGGCGCGCAGCGCATCCATTTACAAAGACCAGAAATTCAGCGACCACGCGCCGCTGAGCATCGTGTATGACATGGTCTTGTGAAGACTGGCTGAACGGGTTTGGGGCTTTGGGGGTAGATGTTTCATAATGTAATAGAGCATCTGTTGCCCCATTTGAGAGCACGCCATGAACCCCCAAAGCGCTGAAGACCTTTCGAACAGCCCGTATTTTTCGCCCCCCCACCTGGAGGCGTTGTGGAAGCTGGTGACTTCGCCCCACCCGGTGGTGGGCAAGGCCAAGCACTTGGGCGAGGCCCTGATCAACGCGGGCATGATCCGCCCATCCAACCTGCACCAGGGCCTCACGGAGCAGCAGTTGGAGCGCGAGGAGGGCCGCCACCGTTTGATTGGCCAGATTCTGGTGGGGCAAGGCCACCTCTCGCAAGACCAGTTGCGTGACGCGATTGCGGCCTGGCTGGGGGATTACGTGGTGCACCCCGGGCAGCTGCAGCCCGACCCGGTGGCCTTGGCGCTCATTCCGCGCGACGTGGCCGAGCGCGAGTCGGTGCTGCCGCTGCTGGCGCGCGACGATGCGCTGGTGGTGCTCATGGCCGACCCGGCAGACCGTGCCCTGCTCGACGAATTGCGGTTTTTGGGCCAACGGCGCTTGATCCCATTACAGGCAGCGCCCGGCACGCTCATGCCAGCCATCGCCAAGGCCTACAGCGTGCATGCGGATGCCGCCCAGGCCAAGGGTGCCCCCAACGGCGCACTCAACGGCGGCGCTGCAGGCGCGGCGCTGCCCGCGGCACGCCAGACTTCGCAGGAGCTGCTCTCCAACCTCAGCAGCCTGCCGGGCGAATCGGATGCCGCGGCGGCCGATGTGGTCACCGAGTCGGACAACACGCTGGTGCGGCTGATCAACTCCATCATCACCGAGGCGATTGCGCACCGTGCGTCCGACATCCACATCGAGACCGAACCCGCACCCGCCAATGTGCGCGTGCGTTTTCGCATCGATGGCGACCTGGTGCCCTACCTGGAGTTGCCGGCACGCTTTCGCTACGCCATGGTGGCGCGCCTCAAGATCATGGCGAACATGGACATCTCGGAGCACCGCAAGCCCCAGGATGGAAAGATCGATTTTTCGCGCTTCGGCGGTCCGCCGGTGGAACTGCGCGTGGTTACCATGCCCACGTCGCGCGGCTTGCAAGACGTGGTGCTGCGCCTTTTGGCAGGCGCCAAGCCGCTGCCGCTGGACAAAATCGGCCTTTCGCCCGGCAACCTGGCCGCCATGCAAACGGTCATCAGAAAGCCCTATGGCCTGATCCTGGTGGTGGGCCCCACGGGCTGCGGTAAGACGACATCGCTGCATTCGGTCATCAGCGAACTCAACACCTCCAGCCGCAAGATCTGGACGGCCGAAGACCCCATCGAAATCACGCAAAGCGGGCTGCGCCAGGTGCAAATCAACGCACGCATCGGCTGGACTTTTGCCGCCGCCATGCGCAGTTTTTTGCGTGCCGACCCCGACGTGATCATGATCGGCGAAATGCGTGACGAGGAAACCGCGCGCATCGCCATCGAAGCGTCCCTCACCGGCCACCTCGTGCTCTCCACGCTGCACACCAATTCGGCGCCCGAGAGCATTGCGCGCTTGCTCGAAATTGGGTTGGATCCGTTCAACTTTTCCGACTCGCTGCTCGCCATTCTCGCGCAGCGCCTGGTGCGCCGCCTGTGCACCCAGTGCCGCGAAGGCTTTGAGGCCGATGATGAGCTGCTGCAGTCCATGGCCTCGCAGTACCTGGAGAGCAGTGCGGCCAACAACCCCGATGCGCGCAATGCGCTCATCGCCCGCTGGCGCCAGGCCCACGGCAAGGAGGGCGGCCCTCTCCGCCTGTGGCGCCGCTGCGGCTGCCCCGAATGCGACCAGACCGGCTACCGTGGGCGCATGGGCATCCACGAGCTCATGCTCAGCGATGAGGCCATCCGCCAGCACATCCGCCACCGCGCTTCGGCCACCGAGGTGCGCCTGTCTGCCCTGGCGGCCGGTATGCTCACCTTGCGCCAGGACGGCATTGAAAAAGTGCTGCAGGGCCTGACCGACATGTCGCAGGTACTGGCCGCAACCAACCTTTAACCCTTTGTATCGCTTGCATGCTCCAGTACCTCACCATCCCCGTGACCGCCTTCCAACAAAACGCTTCGCTCGTGTGGTGCGACGCCACGCGCGAGGCTGCGGTGATTGACCCCGGCGGGGACATTGACCTGCTGGTGAGCGAAGCGCAGCGCCTGGGCCTGCACCTGGGGCAAATCTGGCTGACCCACGCGCACATCGACCATGCGGGTGGTACGGGTGCGTTGGCCGAGCGGTTGCAAGTGCCCATCGTCGGGCCGCACCCGGGAGATCAATTCTGGATAGACGGTTTGCCGCAGCAAAGCGCCATGTTTGGCTTTCCACCCGCCAAGCCGTTCACCCCCACCCGCTGGCTGCACGATGGTGATACGGTGCAAGTGGGCCATGAGGTGCTGGCCGTGCGCCACTGCCCGGGCCATACCCCTGGCCATGTGGTGTTCCATGCGCCGCAGATCGAACGCTGCTTTGTGGGCGATGTGCTGTTTGCCGGCAGCATTGGCCGCACGGATTTCCCGCAGGGCGACCACGGGCAGCTCATCGACAGCATCGTCCAGCGGCTCTGGCCCATGGGCGACGCGACGGTGTTCATCCCCGGCCATGGGCCCGAGAGCAGCTTTGGGCGTGAGCGGCGCAGCAACCCGTTTGTGGGTGGCACCTGAATTTATGCCAAAAATGGCGATTGCGCCCGCGCAGCAAGCGCGGGCAGCTACCATTTGAATAGCGTCAACCTGGTTTTTGCCGGGCAGCGTCGTACAGGCCCTGCACCCTGACCAGGTTCTGCTGCAGCTCCTTGATACGGTGCGGCCCGCTGGGGTGGGTGGATAGAAAAGCCAGCCCGCTTTTGCCGCCCGTGGCCTGCTCCATTTTCTGCCACAGGCTCACGCTGGCGGCGGGTTGGTAGGCGGCGCGGGCGGCCAGCTCCAGCCCCACCAGGTCGGCCTCGCTCTCGTCGCTACGGCTGAATTGCAGCGTCAGCAGCTGCCCTCCCAGATTGGCCGCAGCCTGGCCCAGGTCGCCCAGGCCCAGTAGTTGCGCACCCAGCCGCAGGCCGATGTTGGTGGCCTGTGACTTGGCCAGGCGCTCGCGGGCGTGTTCGCGCAGGGCGTGGGCCATTTCGTGGCCCATGACCATGGCGGTTTCGTCGTCCGAAAGCTGGAGCTGGTCCAGGATGCCGGTAAAGAACGCAATCTTGCCGCCGGGCATGCAAAAGGCGTTGACCTGCTTGCTGGCGATGAGGTTGACCTCCCAGCGCCACTGGCGTGCGCGGTCGTTCCAGGGCGCGGTGAAAGGGATGAGGCGGCGTGCAATGGCGTGCAGGCGTTCGAGCTGCGGGTGCCCGGCCGGGGCCAGGGCGTGCTGGGCGCGGGCTTGGGCAATCAATTGGCTGTATTGCTGGACGGCGGCTGTCTCCAGCGTTTCAGCCGGCACCAGCCGCCGCAGGGTAGAGGCCGAGCCCACGTCTACCTGGGCCAGTGCGGGCGTGGCCGCCACCGTGGCCGCAGAAGCGGCGGCCAGCATAAAAGCGCGGCGCGACTGCCAGGGTGACGAAGCCGAAG
>CAZRFF010000087.1:0-8221 GCA_964599265.1 uncultured Simplicispira sp.
GCCATGCGGAGCTGCCGCCCGACGACCTGCCCAGCGTGCACGAAGACGTGGTGCTGGACGTGCTGCTCGGCCCGCGCACCGACTGGTTCACGCCCGAGGCCGTGGAGCTGCTCGTGCACCAGCGCTGGCGCGTCACGCCCCAGTCCAACCGCGTCGGCATGCGCCTGGCGGGCGATGGGCCGCTCCAGCGCGCCATCACGCAGGAGCTGCCGAGCGAAGGCACCGTGACCGGCGCTATCCAGGTGCCCGCCAGCGGGCAGCCGGTGCTGTTCCTGGCCGACCACCCGCTCACCGGCGGTTACCCGGTTATCGCTTGTGTCGCGCCGCACCACCTCGACCGCGCGGGGCAGATCCCTGTGAACGCCTGGGTACGCTTCAACCCCATCCGGCCCTTCGAGCCGATCACTTGCCCTTGAATGCCATGAAAAAAGTCCTGATCGCCAACCGAGGCGAGATCGCCGTCCGCATCGTGCGCGCCTGCCGCGATTACGGCGTGCAGTCCGTTGCCGTCTACGCCAATGCCGACATCGACGCCCTGCACACACGCATGGCCGACGAGGCCTATGGCCTGGACGGCGACCGGCCGGCCGAGACCTACCTGCACACCGAAAAGCTGCTGGCCATTGCGCAGAAGAGCGGCGCCGATGCCGTGCACCCCGGCTACGGTTTCCTGTCCGAGAGCGCGGCCTTTGCCCAGGCCGTGATCGACGCGGGCCTGGCCTGGATCGGCCCATCGCCCCAGGCCATCGCTCGCCTGGGCGACAAGATCGAAGCGCGCAAGATTGCGCTCAAGGTGGGTGCGCCCTTGGTGGTGGGTACGAGCGAACCCGTGAAAGACGCTGGCGAGGTGCTGCAGTTCGCGGAGCAGCATGGCCTGCCCATCATCATCAAGGCGGCCTTTGGCGGCGGCGGACGCGGCATGAAGATCGCCTGGCGCATGGACGAGGTGGCCGAGCTCCATGCTTCAGCCGTGCGCGAGGCCACGGCGGCCTTCGGGCGCGGCGAATGCTTTGTCGAGCAGTTTTTGGACAAGCCGCGCCATATCGAGGCCCAGGTCATGGGCGACCGGCATGGCAAGGTGGTGGTGCTGGGCACGCGCGACTGCTCGCTGCAGCGGCGCAACCAGAAGCTGGTCGAAGAAGCGCCCGCGCCGTTCTTGTCCGACGCGCAGCGCCAGCGCATCCACCAGGCCGCGCACGACATCTGCGCCGAGGTGGGCTACGAGAGCGCGGGCACGGTGGAATTCCTGCTCTCGGCCAGCGGCGCCATTTCGTTTTTAGAGGTGAACACGCGCCTGCAGGTCGAGCACCCGGTGACCGAGCAGACCACAGGGCTGGATCTGGTGGTGGAGCAGTTGCGCGTGGCCGATGGCCTGCCGCTGTCGGTGGATGCCACCCCGGTGCCGCTGGGCCATGCCATGGAATTTCGCATCAACGCCGAGGATGTGGGCCGGGGCTTCTTACCGTCCAGCGGGCCGGTCACGCGCTTTGACATGCCCTCGGGCCCGGGCGTGCGGGTCGATACGGGGGTGCTGGCAGGGTCTGGCGTGCCTGGCAGCTTCGATTCGCTCATGGCCAAGCTCATCGTGACCGGAGCCACCCGCGAACAAACCCTGGCGCGTGCGCGCCGCGCGCTGGCCGAGTTTGAGATTGAAGGCGTGGCCAGCGTGCTGCCTTTTCACCGTGCGGTGGTGCAAGCGCCAGCATTCACGGCGCCCGAGGGTGCCCTGGGGGTGCACACGCGCTGGATAGAAACCGAAATGCCCGCCGGTTTTGCGCCCGCCCCGCGCCCGGATGCGCTGCAAGCCACCCCGCTGTGGCACACCTTTGTGGAGGTGGACGGCAAGCGCCTGCGCCTGGGTTTGCCTGTGGGGCTGGCGTTGCATGGGCTGCTGGGCGGTGCGGTCCAGCCCCCTGCTGCAACGCTGCCCAGCGCCACCCCCGAACCCGCCCCAGGCGATGTGCATACCCCGTTGGCAGGCAGCCTGGTGGCGTGGCATCGGCGCAGTGGCGATGCCGTGCAGGCGGGCGAAACTCTTGCCGTGATGGAGGCCATGAAAATGGAAACCCCCATCACGGCGCCGCAGGCTGGCACCCTGGAATGCCTCGCGGACGTGGGCGAAATGCTGCCTGCAGGCCAGTTGTTGGCCCGCGTGCGCTGAACGTGAGGAAGGCGCCGGTATCAATCCAGCGGCACGCGCGTTTCAAACTTGGAGCAATGCATGGCAAACATGCTCTTGAAATTGCGCACATTGTTGTTGGATGAAAACACCTCGCGCGTGAAGCGGTGGTAGTCCTCCATGGAGGCAGCGCTCACGATGAGCAAAAAATCGAACTCGCCCGAGACTTCGTAGCACGCCATCACCGCATCCTCGGCCGCCATGCGCTGCTCAAACTGCGTGAGCAGCGCGGCGTTTTGCCGATCCAGCTCCACCGACACAAAGGCCGTGAGCGCCCGCCCCACGCGCTGGCGGTCCACGATGGCCACTTGCCGCTGCAGCACACCCGAAGCGCGCAACTGCGCTATGCGCCGCTGGCAAGTCGCGCTGGAGCTGCCCACGCGCTCGGCCAACTCGCGCATGGGGATGCTGGCATCGCGCTGCAGCAGGTCGAGCAATGCCTTGTCCAGCGCGTCCAAGGCTGGGATGGGGTGGGTATGGGCGTTGGGTCGGGAGAGTGCAGGCATGGCGCTCACCATAGCGCAAATGGTGAGACAAACAACTCATATTGACAAAAATTACGGTGAATTAACCCGGCACCTTGCCCCAAGAATCGAGGCATTGCACAACACAAGGGGTTCACCATGGCATGGACGCAAGACGAAGCTGCCCTGCAAGACGGCTGGGTGCGCTGGCGCCACGACTTTCACCGCCACCCCGAAACGGGTTTCCATGAGCAGCGCACGGCCAGGCAGGTGGCGCAGATTTTGCAGGCCCTGGGCCTGGAGGTGCACAGCGGCATCGGCGGCACGGGCGTGGTGGCCAGCCTGACGGTGGGGCAGGGGACGGGTGCCATCGGCCTGCGTGCCGACATGGACGCGCTGGCCCTGGCCGAAGCGGCCCCAGGCCGGCCCTACGCATCGCAGCATGCAGGCTGCATGCACGCCTGCGGCCACGACGGGCACATGGCCATGCTGCTGGGCGCGGCAGAACTCTTGGCCCGGCGGCGCGACTTTGAGGGCACGGTGCGTTTCATCTTCCAGCCCGCTGAAGAGCACGGCCGGGGCGCCGCCGCCATGCTGGCCGATGGCCTGCTGGAGCGCTTTCCCATGGATGAAATCTACGGCTTGCACAACATTCCGGGCATGCCCGCAGGCCACATCGCCACACGCACGGGCGGCATCATGGCCAGCGAGGACAACTTCACCATCCGCATCACCGGCAGGGGCGGCCACGCAGCGCGGCCGCACATGGCGGTCGATCCGCTGGTCATCGGCGCCGAGATGGTGCTGGCGCTGCAAACCATCGTGGCGCGTTCGGTCGATCCGCAGCACCCCGCCGTGGTGTCGTGCACGGAATTCATCACCGATGGCATTCGCAACGCCATCCCCACCGAAGTGCTGATCCGGGGCGATACACGCAGCTACGCGCCCGAGGTACAGCAGCTTTTGCAAGCCCGCATGCGGGCGCTGTGCGAGGGCATAGCCAGCGCCCATGGCGCGGTGTGCAGTGTGGAATACACGCATGAATTCGCCCCCACCGTGAACTGGCCCGCTTGCGTGGACGTGGCCGTGCGCGCTGCACAGGCCGTGGTGGGTGCCAGCCGGGTGGATGCGGCCACGCCGCCCATGATGATTTCTGAAGATTTTGGCCGCTTTCTGCAGGCTATTCCGGGCGCTTTTGTCTTCCTTGGCAATGGCGCGGACGACAGCCCCGGCAGCGTGCCCCTGCACAACGCAGGCTACGACTTCAACGACCAAATTTTGCCCGTGGGTGCCCGCTACTTTGCCGAACTGGCGCGCACACGGCTGCCCCAAACCACTGCATGAATCTTTTGCTGGAGCCCCTATGTTCTACGCCAACCCCCACGCCGCCCGCCAGGCCTACGCGCCTGCCCTGCAGTCTATTTTGAACATCGCTGCCGGCCAGCGCGCGCGCAAGCGCCTGCAAAGCTGGCGCCAGATCGCCCCCCAGCCCACGCCCGCCTGGGAATTGCCGGGGCTGGCCGCTGCCCTGGGCGTGGCCCGCCTCACCATCAAAGACGAAGCCCGGCGCTCACCCCTGGGGAGCTTCAAGGCCCTGGGCGCGCCCAATGCGCTCATCGACCTGGTGCTGCGCCGCTGGCCCGGCCGCGGCTGGACGGCGGCAGAGCTGTTTGCCGGCCAGCACGCAAAGGCGCTGCAAGACTTCACCGTCATCAGCGCCACCGATGGCAACCACGGCCGCGCCCTGGCCGCCGCCGCGCAAAGCCTGGGCTGCCGCTGCGTTATCGTGCTGCACGCCCATGTGAACCCCGAGCGCGAGCAGGCCATTGCCGCCTATGGCGCGCAGATCGTGCGCATTGCCGGCAATTACGACGATTCGGTCACCGAGGCGGCGCGGCTGGCGCAGGCCCATGGCTGGGAGGTGGTGTCCGACACCTCTTGGGATGGCTACGAAGACGTGCCCCGCGACGTGATGCAGGGCTATGGCGTGATCGCCGAAGAACTCCTTGAAAACGCCCCCGACCCCCAGCACTGCCCCTACACCCATGTCTTTTTGCAAGGCGGTGTGGGCGGCCTGGCGGCGGGCCTGGTGAGCCATTTTTGGGAGCGCTACGGCAGTGCGCGCCCGTGCATGGTGGTGGTCGAGCCTGCGCAGGCCGATTGCCTGCTGCAAAGCGCCATGGCGGGCCAGCCTGCGCGTGCCACGGGCAGCGTGGATTCGGTCATGGCAGGCCTGGCTTGCGGTGAGACGTCGCCCCTGGCCTGGCGGTTTTTGCAGCCTGCGGTAGACGCCTTCATGACCGTGCCAGACAGCACCGCCGAAGCGGCCATGCGCCTTCTGGCCGACGGGCCCCATGGCGACATGCCCCTGGTGGCGGGCGAATCGGGCGTGGCGGGCCTGGCGGCTTTGTTGGAATTACAGCAGCGTGCCGATGGGCGCTCTGCCTTGCAACTCACACCGCAATCGTGCGTGCTCATCGTCAGCACCGAGGGCGCGACCGCGCCAGGGGAATACGCCCGCATCGTGGGCCGCACCCCCCAGGCGGTGCAGGCCGCACAGCAGCAATGGCTGGCCGGCCACAGCCTGCCACCAGGGCCGCTCATGGAGCGCATTACCACCCACGCCGCCATTGGAGCAACAGAAGGCGGCGGCGTTTGCCGCCTGGCCCTGACCGATGCCGACAAGGCGGGGCGCGACCAGTTGGTGGTCTGGATGCGCGAACTGGGCCTGTCGGTGCGGGTGGACCGCATCGGCAACATCTTTGGGCTGCGTGCCGGCCGCCTGGATGGTGCCGCGCCCGTCATGACCGGCTCGCACATCGACACCGTGGCCACGGGTGGGCGCTACGACGGCAACTATGGCGTGCTGGCGGGGTTGGAGGTGGTGCGTTGGCTCAATGCACAGCAAATCACCACCGAACGCCCCTTGGTGGTCGCTGCCTTTACCAACGAAGAAGGTGTGCGTTTCCAGCCCGATATGCTGGGTTCCCTGGTGTATGCCGGGGGCCTGCCCTTGGCCGAGGCGCTGGACGCGCGCGACGCGCAAGGCCTGCGCCTGGGCGACGAGCTGGCGCGCATCGGCTATGCCGGTGATATGGAGTGCGGCAGCCTGGTGCCCCATGCCTTTGTGGAACTGCACATCGAGCAAGGCCCGGTGATGCAGGCGCAGGGCTGGCAGATTGGCGCGGTGCAGGATTTGCAAGGCATTTCGTGGCAAGAGGTGACCGTCACCGGCCAGTCCAATCACGCGGGCACCACGCCCATGCACCTGCGGCGCGATGCGGGTTACGCGGCGGCTGCCATTGCCGTTTTTGTGCGCGAACTGGCCGCACGCCTGGGCGGCAGCCAGGTGGCCACGGTGGGCCGCATCGGGCTGCATCCCAACCTCATCAACGTGGTGGCCGCCCAGGCCACGCTCACGGTGGATTTGCGCAATACCGACGAGGTGCTGCTGCAGCGCGCCGAACAAGAACTGGCGCAGCACCTGCAGGCCCTGGCGCAGCAAGAAGGCGTGCAAATCACATCACGCCCCTTGGCCCGCTTTGCGCCCGTGCGCTTTGATGCGCGCCTGGTGCGCACCATCGAGGCGGCGGGCCAGGCCTATGGCTGGCGCACGGCGCGCATGACCTCGGGCGCGGGGCACGACGCGCAAATGATGGCGCGCATGTGCCCTGCAGCCATGGTCTTCGTGCCCAGCGAAGGCGGCATCAGCCACAACCCGCGCGAGTATACGGCGCCCGAAGACCTGGCGCGTGGCGCCACCGTGCTGCGCGACGTGCTCTTGCGCCTGGCCAACGAGCCGTGAGTCAATCGTCGATGGACGCGCTCCAGCGGCTGCCCCAGTCGCGCACGCGGTCGATGTCGCGGCGGTCACGCTTGGTGGGGCGGCCTTCGTGCAGGGCGGCAGCGGGCTCGGGCGCCAGGCGGCGCTGCTCTTGCGCCTGGGCGCGGGCGGCCAGGCTCTCGGGCGTTTCTTCGTAGAGCTGCTGGGCCACAGGGGCGGGGCCGCGCTGGGCGCTGAGGGCGCGCACCGCCACGGTGCGCTGCACGCCACCTTGGCGCAGGGTGACCGTATCGCCAGGGCGCACTTCGCGCGCAGCCTTCACCACCTGGCCGTTGATGCCCACGCGGCCCTTGCCGATTTCTTCGGCGGCGAGCGAGCGCGTTTTGTAAAAGCGCGCGCACCACAGCCATTTGTCGATGCGCATGGAAGGCAGGGTATTCATGGGGTGATTGTGCCGTGCGCAAGCGAGCCGATGGCGCTACCATCGCAGCCCATGCCAGACGCCACCGCTTCCATCCCCGCGCTGCCGCTGGATGCGCAAGGCATCCTCGAATTGGCGGCGCGCTCCATGTTCCAGTTGTTCTCCAGCGTCAGCCAGGGCATGTTTCTGGTGGATTTGAGCGGGCGCATCGTGTGGGTCAACGAAGGCTACCAACGCTTTCTGCCCGACCTGGGCATCGTCTCGGTGGACCAATTCGTGGGCCATAGGGTGGAAGACGTGATCCCCAACACGCAGATGCGCCGCGTGCTGGAAACGGGGCAGGCCGTGCTGATCGATCTGCTCACCAACCGCGCCGGCACCTTTGTGGTCAGCCGCATTCCGCTGCGCGGAGACGATGAACAGGTCATCGGCGCCATTGGCATCGTGCTGTTCGACCACCCCGAAACCACGCTGCAGCCGCTCATCAGCAAATTTGCCCTGCTGCAACGCGACCTGGACGACGCCCGGCGCGAGCTGGCCACGCAGCGCAGCCAGAGCCTGCGGGGCGCGGGCGACCGGCGCAGCAAATACACCTTTGCCAGTTTTGTGGGCACCAGCCCCGCGGCCAGCGAGGTCAAGCGCCAGGCGCGGCGTGCGGCGCAGTCGGCCAGCCCGGTGCTGCTGCTGGGCGAGACCGGCACGGGCAAGGAGCTGCTGGCGCACGCCATCCACGCCGCATCCAGCCGCGCCCATGGCCCCTTTGTGGGCGTGAACATTGCGGCCGTCCCCGATACCTTGCTGGAGGCGGAATTTTTTGGCGTGGCCCCAGGTGCCTATACGGGCGCCGACCGCAAGGGGCGTGACGGCAAATTCAAGCTGGCCGATGGCGGCACCTTGTTTCTTGACGAAATTGGCGACATGCCAGCGAGCCTGCAGGCCAAGCTGCTGCGCGCCTTGCAAGAGGGCGAAATCGAGCCCCTGGGCAGCAACCAGCTCGTGCCTTTTGATGTGCGCGTGGTGGCCGCCACCAGCCGTGACCTGCTGCAAATGGTGCGTGAAGGGCGCTTCCGCGAAGACCTGTTTTACCGCTTGCACGTGCTGCCCATCCGCGTGCCGCCCCTGCGTGAGCGCCCCAGCGACATCCCCGCCCTGGTCGAAATGCTGGCCGAAGATCTGGGTCTGCGCAACGGCACCCCCCCGCCCGAACTCCTGCCCGAGGCCCTGGCCCTGCTCGCAGCCCAGCCCTGGCGCGGCAACATCCGCGAACTGCGCAACGTGCTGGAGCAAGCCGCCATGCGCAGCGATTCGTTCACGATCGACGCCGAACAACTGCGCGAGGTGTTGCGTGAGGCCGGCGAAGAGCCTGCGCCCCC
>CAZRFF010000088.1:0-8163 GCA_964599265.1 uncultured Simplicispira sp.
CGATCCGGTGACAAAGCACAGCCCCTCCGGCCCTTCCAGGGAAAAGCCTGCCGCGCTGCCTGGTGTCACGTCGATGACCAGTTGGCGCTGCCGCAGGTGTGCGTACTGTGCCTCACTGACGTAGAAAGGGCAGCCGCCGATGGATCCAATGCACAGATCGTAGCGCCCAGGCACCAGCTCACCTTCGATGTAACACATGGGGCTGCTGCCGTCACAGCAGCCATGCGATTGGTAAAACATCAATGCCGTCCCGTGCTGGGCCTTGAGCCGCTCGATCAAGGCCAGGGCCTCGGCGGTTGCGATGACGCGCTCAACCATGGTCATTGCTCCTGAAAATGCCGGGGCGGCGATGCACCGCCCCGGATTGCCGTGCGCTGGATCAGAAGAACCCGAGTGCCTTCGGGCTGTAGCTTACCAACAGGTTTTTGGTCTGCTGGTAATGCTCCAGCATGATCTTGTGCGTTTCACGCCCGATGCCTGATTCCTTGTACCCGCCGAAAGCCGCATGGGCCGGGTAGGCGTGGTAGCAGTTCGTCCATACACGCCCAGCCTGAATGCCGCGGCCCATGCGGTAGGCCCGGCTGCCGTCACGCGACCAAACGCCCGCGCCCAGGCCATACAGGGTGTCGTTGGCAATGGCGAGGGCCTCTGCTTCGTCCTTGAAGGTCGTTACGGCCAGCACAGGGCCGAAAATTTCCTCCTGGAAGATGCGCATTTTGTTATGGCCCTTGAACAGCGTGGGTTGAATGTAGTAGCCGCCTGCCAGATCACCCGGCAGGTGTGCGCGCTCGCCGCCCACGAGCACTTGTGCGCCTTCTTCTTTGCCCAGTGCAAGGTAAGTTTCGATTTTTTTCATCTGCTCGACGGAGGCCTGTGCGCCCATCATGCTGTCGGTGTCCAGCGGGCTGCCCTGCTTGATGGCGCGGACGCGGGCGAGGGCGCGTTCCATGAATCGGTCGTAGACGGATTCCTGGATCAGAGCGCGCGATGGGCAGGTGCAAACCTCGCCCTGGTTGAAGGCGAACAGCACCAGACCCTCGATGGCCTTGTCGAAGAATTCGTCGTCGGCATCGGCCACATCGGCAAAAAAGATGTTGGGTGACTTGCCGCCCAGCTCCAGGGTGGCTGGAATCAGGTTGTGGGCTGCGGCCTGGGCAATGACCTTGCCGGTGGCGGTGGAGCCGGTGAAGGCGATCTTGGCGATGCGGCGGCTCGATGCCAGCGGCATGCCTGCTTCACGGCCGTAACCGTTGACGACGTTGACCACGCCTGCAGGCAGCAAATCGGCGATCAGCTCCATCAGCACCAGGATGGAAATGGGCGTGGATTCCGCAGGCTTGAGCACTACGCAATTGCCTGCTGCCAGAGCAGGCGCCAGCTTCCAGGCCGCCATCAGGATGGGAAAGTTCCAGGGGATGATTTGGCCGACGACGCCCAGGGGTTCATGGAAATGGTAGGCGATGGTGTCGGTATCGATTTCGCTGATGCTGCCTTCTTGTGCGCGCAGGCAGCCCGCAAAGTAGCGGAAGTGATCCACGGTGAGCGGGATGTCGGCGTTGAGTGTTTCGCGGATGGCCTTGCCGTTGTCCACGGTTTCGGCATAGGCGAGCCGTTCCAGGTTCTGCTCGATGCGATCGGCGATTTTGAGCAGCAGGTTTGCACGCTCGGCTGCTGGTGTGCGGCCCCACTGTGCAGCGGCGGCATGTGCCGCGTCCAGCGCCAGCTCGACGTCTTCGGCTGTGGATCGGGCCGCCTGGGTGTAGGGTTTGCCGGTGATGGGTGTCGGCACATCGAAATAGGCGCCCTTGACGGGGGGGACGAACTTGCCGCCGATGAAATTGTCGTAACGGGTTTTGTAGCTGATGGGGGCGTTCGGGGAACCTGGGGGGGTGTACAACATGCGCAGTCTCCTATGGTTGGATGGGGGGTGCCGTCAATGTGCCGCGGTGTCCGTGCGGCGCATCCGGGCCATCCATTTGCAGGATGCGTGCCATGCCTGGTTGGATCGGTCGACCGGGCCAAAGTACGTGGTTCTGCGGCCATGCTGTGTAATGGCTGTGCCATGGATCTGTGGCATGTGTGCCAAAACGGGACAGTGCCCAGGGTTTTTTGGCTGAAATGGGGCTGACGGATCGCGCACAATGGCCCGGTCGCCGTCCTACCATAGGTGGCGATGCCAGAGGTGGAGCCCCCACTCCTGACAATAAAAAATACCGGAGACCCATGGCCATGCCTTCCACAGTCCTTCCTGGGCGAGCGGTGCCTGGTGCCTTGCGCAGCGCCCGCTGGCAGTTGATGAATGAGGGCTCGTTGCCCGCAGAAGCGCTTCCGCCCGAGCTCTCGAACTCTTGGCTGCGCAGTTGGCATGCGGGCTTGCAACCCTGTGGGCGCGTCCCCGGCGCGCCCCACGCATCGGGAGCACAGTTGGCCCGGGCCTTGGACATGCAGCGCGAATTGGTGGCCCATGCACGGCCGGTGATGGAATTTTTGTGCGAGCAGACACGCGATTCCGACAGCCTGGTCATTCTTGCCGGCGCCGATGGCATGTTGCTGCACGCATCGGGGGATCCGCGTTTCATGGGGCGCGCAGAGCGCGTGGCCCTGCGGCCTGGTGCGACCTGGAGTGAGCAGTACCGCGGAACGAACGCCATCGGAACGGCGCTGGCCGACGATCGGGCGCTTGTGGTGCATGCGCAGGAGCATTTTCTGGAGCGCAACGGCTTTCTTACCTGTGCGGCCGCACCCATCCATGCTGCCGATGGGCGTTTGCTGGGGGCGCTGGACGTGTCGGGAGACCACAGGGGGTATCACCGCCATACCTTGGGGTTGGTGCGCTCGGCGGTCAGAATCATCGAGCACCGGTTGTTCGATATCAGGCACGACCCGAGGCACTGGCAGGGGCTGCGATTGCGTTTGCACGTGCAGCCAGAAGGACTGGGCACGGTCACCGAAGGCTTGCTCGCCGTGCGGGACGATGGTGTGCTGGCCGGCGCCAGCGTTGCGGCGCTCAGCGCACTGGGCCTGCAGTGGCGCGATGTGGGCGTGATCCGCATCGATGCTGTGTTGGCGGAGCCGCTGGAGCGGTTGTGGCAATGGAGCCAGCGGCCAGGTGCTGTGGCCCGTGTCGTGCACACTGTGGCCGGGCAGGTGCTGTGGGTCAAGGCGGATGCAGGCCGCGTCCCGCAGGCAGCGATTTTCACGTCGGCGCCCGCGCCCACGCCCGCGCCTGCGCGCATGGAGCTGCCAGACGATGCGCTTGCACACATCGATACGGGGGATGCGGTATTGCATGCGGCCGTGGTGCGTGCGCGCAAGGTTGCAGGCAAACCCATTGCGTTGCTGCTGCAGGGGGAATCCGGTGTGGGCAAGGAGGTTTTTGCACGCGCTGTACACCACAGCGGGCCGCGCAGCCACAAGCCTTTTGTGGCCGTCAACTGCGCTGCATTGCCGGAGCAGCTCATCGAGGCGGAATTGTTTGGTTACCTTCCAGGGGCGTTCACCGGTGCGCGTCGAGAGGGTGCGCCTGGGCGTATCCGCGAGGCAGAAGGGGGAACGCTGTTTCTCGATGAAATTGGTGACATGCCCCTGGTCTTGCAGGCGCGTTTGTTGCGCGTGCTGCAGGACCGGGAGGTGATCCCTTTGGGCGGGAGCAAGCCGGTTGCCGTGGATTTTGCCCTGGTCTGCGCGACCCACCGCAGGCTGGCGCAAGAGATCGAGGCGGGGCGTTTTCGTGAGGATCTTTATTACCGGCTCAATGGCCTGACCCTGCAGCTACCCGCCTTGCGTGAGCGCGCCGACTTTGACCATCTGCTGGGCAGCCAGCTCCAGGCGCTCATGCCGCACAAGGCCTTGGCCATTGCCCCGGCGCTGCGCGAACAGCTGTGTGCCTACGCCTGGCCTGGCAATATGCGCCAACTCTGCTCGGTGTTGCGCACGGCGTGTGCCTTGCTTGACGATGACGATGCCTTGATCGACTGGCAGCACCTGCCAGACGATCTGGTGCAGGCGTTGCGGCAGCAATCGGGTTCTGTCGCAGAGGTGTCGGAGGAGCTTCCCACCAACCTGCGCTCGTTGTCGCAGCACAGCATTGCACGTGCGCTGCAGGCCTGTGCGGGCAACCACTCCGAGGCGGCGCGCATGCTTGGAATAGGCCGCAGCACGCTCTACCGGAAGTTGCGCGGACTGGATCTGCCCGGCTGAATGCAAACCCGTATGAGGTGTGCCTGAGGGCTGGCCTTCAGGGCGCCTTGGGCGTCGCAAGATCCCAGCAGGCCATAAAGAGGGCGGCGACGACCGGCCCGATCACGAAGCCATGCAGGCCAAACAGGGTCATGCCGCCCAAGGTGGAAATGAGCACCACATAGTCGGGCATTTTGGTGTCTTTGCCCACCAAAATGGGGCGCAGCAGGTTGTCTACCATGCCGATCACCAGCACGCCAAAGGCGGTGAGCACACTGGCTTGCCACAGCGCACCCGTGGCAAAAAAATAAATGGCGACCGGTCCCCAGATCAGGCTGGCTCCCACGGCGGGAAGCAAAGAGAGGAAGGCCATGAGAACGCCCCACAGCACGGGCCCCTGGATGCCCAGCACCCCAAAAATGATACCGCCCAGCAGCCCCTGGGTGGCAGCCACCATCAGGTTGCCCTTGAGCGTGGCGCGAATCACGGTGATGAATTTGGTGCTCAGGTCGCGTTTGTGCTGGTCGTCCAGGGGGATGGACTGGTGAATGCGCTTGCCCAGGGCCGGGCCATCGCGCAGCAAAAAAAACAGCAGGTACAGCGTGATGCCAAAACTCACGACAAACTGCAGCGTGTTCTGCCCCACGCTCAGCGCGCGTGTGGCAATGACCTGCCCCGCCTGCACCGAGAAGGTGGAGAGTTTTTGCTGAATGGCCGCCACGCTGGTGAGATCCATGCGGTCCAGCAGGCCCACCATCCAGGCGGGTAGGGCGGCGATGACCTGCTGCAGGTAGTCCCCAAAATTGAGCTGGCCGGAGCGCAGGCGGTCGTAAATGTGCGTGGCCTCTTGCACCATGGAGATGCCGATGAAAGTGAGCGGCAATATGACCACCACCAGGCACAGCAGCAGCGTCAGCAGGGCTGCCCGGTTGGGCTTGCCGCGCATGCGCAGCAAGATGCGCCGGTGCAGGGGCATGAAGAGAATGGCCAGGGCCACTCCCCAGAAAACGGCCTCATAGTAGGGCAGGAGAATGGCGCCAAAGGCCAATGAAACGGCCACCAGCAAAAGCACAAAAGTTTTGTTTTGCAGCGTCTTTTGGGTCATGTAGCAAGGCTGTTGAAAGCAATAGGGGCGAATGTACGCCACCGCAGCACGCTTTCGGTTCGTGGGTGGCTAAAAAATGGCTCTGGGATGCTTGGGGCGGGGAAAGACCTCAGACGTGCCAGGGCGAACAATGGCACAATGGCGGATGTACGAGGCCCTTCCCCAGCCACAGTCGCATCCGCCAACCGGTTCAGCCGTGTCGCGGAAGGTTTTTCAACCAACTAATGTCTCCCCAAGGGAGACGGAGGTCAGCGGAATATGAGCGAGACGTCATCCGTCTATCAAGCCTACCAAGGCAACACCTATCTCTTCGGCGGCAATGCGCCCTATGTCGAGGAGATGTACGAAAACTACCTGGCCAACCCCGGCAGCGTGCCCGATTCGTGGCGCGAATATTTTGATGCCTTGCAGCATGTGCCTGCCGTGGATGGCAGCGACGCGCGCGATGTGCCGCACCTGCCCGTCATCATCGCCTTTGCCGAGCGTGCAAAAGCCGGTGGCACCAAAGTGGTGGTGGCCAGTACGGATGCCGAAATGGGCCGCAAGCGCACGGCCGTGCAGCAGCTCATTGCCGCTTACCGCAACGTGGGGGCCCGCTGGGCCGACCTGGATCCGCTGAAGCGTACCGAGCGCCCCGCCATCCCCGAGCTGGAACCCTCTTTTTACGGTTTTGCCGACGCAGACCAGGAAACGGTGTTCGATGCGAGTAACACCTTCTTCGGCAAAGACAAGATGCCGCTGCGCGAACTGCTCAACGCGCTGCGCGAAACCTATTGCGGCACCATTGGCGCCGAATACATGTACGCCACCGATCAGGTGCAAAAACGCTGGTGGCAGCAAAAGCTGGAGAGCATCCGCGCCAAGCCCGCCTTCAACGCGGACAAGAAAAAACGCATCTTGGACCGCCTGACGGCAGCCGAAGGCCTGGAGCGCTTTTTGCACACCAAATATGTGGGCCAAAAGCGCTTTTCGCTGGAGGGCGGCGAGAGCTTTATCGCTGCCATGGATGAGCTCATCCAGAGCGCTGGCGCCAAGGGCGTGCAGGAAATCGTGATCGGCATGGCCCACCGCGGCCGCCTGAACGTGCTGGTCAACACCCTGGGCAAGATGCCCAAGGATTTGTTTGCCGAGTTTGACCACACCGCCCCCGAAGATCTGCCCGCGGGTGACGTGAAATACCACCAGGGTTTCAGTTCTGACGTGTCCACGGCTGGCGGCCCGGTGCACCTGTCGCTGGCCTTCAACCCCTCGCACCTGGAAATCGTCAACCCCGTGGTCGAGGGCTCGGTGCGCTCGCGCATGGATCGCCGCGCCGATCCCAAGGGCAAGCAGGTGCTGCCGGTGCTGGTGCACGGTGACGCTGCCTTTGCCGGCCAGGGCGTGAACCAGGAAACCCTGGCCCTGTCGGAAACCCGTGGCTACACCACGGGCGGCACGGTGCACATCATCATCAACAACCAGATCGGTTTTACCACCTCCGATCCGCGCGACCTGCGTTCGACCATCTACTGCACCGACATCGTCAAGATGATCGAATCGCCTGTTCTGCACGTCAACGGCGACGACCCCGAAGCCGTGTGCATGGCCATGCAGCTGGCCCTGGAGTACCGCATGGAGTTCTCCAAGGACGTGGTGGTGGACATCATCTGCTTCCGCAAGCTGGGCCACAACGAGCAGGACACCCCCATGCTCACCCAGCCGCTGATGTACAAGAAGATTGCCCAGCACCCCGGCACGCGCAAGCTCTATGCCGACAAACTGGCCGCGCAAGGCCTGGGCGAGAGCCTGGGCGACGACATGGCCAAGGCTTACCGCACGGCCATGGATGCAGGCAAGCACACCATCGACCCGGTGCTGACCAACTTCAAGAGCAAGTACGCCGTGGACTGGAGCCCCTTCCTGGGCAAGACCTGGACGGATGCTGCCGACACCGCCATTCCGCTCACCGAATGGAAGCGCCTGGCCGAAAAAATCACCACCATCCCCGAGAGCGTCACCCCCCACACCCTGGTCAAGAAGGTGTACGACGACCGCGCCGCCATGGGCCGGGGCGAAGTGAACGTAGACTGGGGCATGGGCGAGCACATGGCGTTTGCCTCCTTGGTCGCTTCGGGCTATCCCGTGCGCCTGTCGGGCGAGGATTGCGGCCGCGGCACTTTCACGCACCGCCATTCCGTGATCCACGATCAAAAGCGTGAGAAGTGGGATGAAGGCACCTATGTGCCCCTGCAGAACGCGGCCGAGAACCAGGCGCCGTTCGTCGTCATTGACTCCATCCTGTCCGAAGAGGCGGTGCTGGCGTTTGAATACGGTTACGCCTCCAACGACCCCAACACCCTGGTGGTCTGGGAAGCGCAGTTTGGCGATTTCGCCAACGGCGCGCAGGTGGTGATCGACCAGTTCATCGCCTCGGGCGAAGTGAAATGGGGCCGCGTCAACGGCATCACGCTGATGCTGCCGCACGGCTACGAAGGCCAGGGCCCCGAGCACAGCTCGGCGCGCCTGGAGCGCTTCATGCAGCTGGCTGCCGACGCCAATATGCAGATCGTGCAGCCGACCACGGCCAGCCAGATCTTCCACGTGCTGCGCCGCCAGATGGTGCGCAACCTGCGCAAGCCCCTGGTCATCATGACGCCCAAGAGCCTGCTGCGCAACAAGGACGCGACTTCGCCCTTGGGCGAATTCACCAAGGGCGGTTTCCAGACGGTGCTGGGCGAACAAGACGCCGCCATCGCCAAGAATGCCGCCAAGGTCAAGCGCGTCATTGCCTGCTCGGGCAAGGTGTACTACGACCTGGTGAAAAAGCGTGCGGAAGCCGAGCGCAACGACGTGGCCATCATCCGCGTCGAGCAGCTCTACCCCTTCCCGCACAAGGCCTT
>CAZRFF010000089.1:0-8149 GCA_964599265.1 uncultured Simplicispira sp.
GATCCAAGGTCTTGAGTTCAAAGTTCATAATCGGCCCTTTACGCTTGGCCAATGTTATTCGATTCATCCATCCGCAAGGAGCTCTCGCGCAGCTTTGGGGCCACCCTGGTGGTGCTGGTGACCGTGGTCATGACCATGATGCTGATCCGCACCATGGGCCAGGCCACCCGCGGCAACGTCAGCCCGTCGGATGTGATGCTGGTGATGGGTTTTACGGTGCTGGGGCAGTTGCCCACCATCCTGAGCCTGAGCCTGTTCATCGCCATCGTGGGTGTGCTCTCGCGCATGTACAAGGACAGCGAAATGGTGATCTGGTTCGCCAGCGGCCGGGGGCTGTCCAGTTTGGTTGGCCCCTTGACGCGCTTTGGCTGGCCCGTGGTGGTGGCGGTGGCCGTGCTCTCGGTGGGGGTGTGGCCCTGGGCCAACCGGCAAATCCTGGAGCTGCGCACCCAGTACGAGCAGCGCAGCGACATCGACCGCATCAGCCCCGGTGAATTCCAGGAATCCAGCAATGGCCGGCGCGTGTTTTTCATTGACAAAGACAGCCCCGACCCACAGTCGGCCAGCAACGTCTTCATCCTGACCCAGGACGAGCGCGGCGAAACGGTGACGGCTGCGCGCAGCGCCCGGCTGGAAGTGCGTGGCAATGAGCGGGTGGCGGTGCTCAGCCAGGGCCAGCGGCTGGAGACTCCCCGCGACGCATCGGGCGTGCGCCTGAGCCAGTTTGATGAATACAGCACCCGCATAGGCAGCGCCCCCCCCAGCGGCCCCAGCGAAGACCAGGCCAAAACACGCAGCACACTGCGCCTGATGGAAGACCCGCAACCGGTGTACCTGGCCGAACTGGGCTGGCGCCTGGGCCTGGTGCTGGGGGCCTTCAACCTGGTGCTGCTGGCCCTGGGCCTGGCCAGCGCCAACCCACGCGCCAGTCGCAGCGGCAACCTGATGCTGGCGCTGTTCGCCTTCATCGTGTACTACAACTTCATGACCCTGGGCCAGAGCTGGGTGGCCAGCGGCAAGGCCAGTCTGATCACCTACATAGGGCTGCTGCATGGCGGGGTTTTTGTGCTGGCAGCCCTGGTGCTGGCGGCCCGGCATAACCATTGGAGCCTGGCGCGGTTCATGCCGCGCAGGAGCGCCGCATGAAAACCCTGCGCAAACTGGTACACCGCGAGGTGGTCGGGGCCGTGGCCTTTGTCACCATCGCCTTCCTGGCCTTGTTCTTCTTTTTTGATCTGGTGGACGAACTGCGCTGGGTCAACCGCAGCAATGCGCTGGGTTACGGGTTGTCCATGGCAACGCTCTACGTGGCACTGAGCATCCCCAGCCATCTGTACGAACTGTTGCCCATCACCGTGCTGATCGGCACCATCTTCGTCATGGCCCGGCTGGCGCAAAGCTCGGAATTCACGATCATGCGCACCAGCGGCCTGGGGCCGGGCCGGGCGCTGCGGACCCTGCTGAGCCTGGGCGCGGGCTTTGTGCTGCTGACCTTTGCCGTGGGCGACTACATCGCCCCCCTGAGCGACAAGGCGGCCCAATTCGTCAAGGCGCAGGCGCAGGGCAATCTGTCCACAGGGGCCACCGGGGCCTGGCTGAAGGAAAAACAGGGTGACCATTCTTACGCCGTGAACGTGCAGGCGCTGAATGCAGACGGCTCCATGCAGGGGGTGCGCATCATCGAATTCGACGCACAGGGGCGCCTGTCGGGGCAAATCCGGGCACAGAAAGCCTTGTTTGCACCGGCGGGCCACTGGACGCTGCTGCAGGCCAGCCACAGCCAATTTTTCACCCCCGGGGCCGAAGACACCGCCATCGTGCAAGAACAGTGGCCCGAAAAAGCCTGGTCCACGGAAATCAGCGCCGACATGGTGGCCGCCGCCGTGCTCAAACCCGACCGCATGGCCACCATTGACCTGTTCCAGTACATCCGGCATTTGAAAAACAATGGGCAGTCGGCGCAGAAGTACGAAATCGAGTTTTGGCGCAAAGTGTTCTACCCCCTCTCGTGCCTGGTGATGGTGGTGCTGGCCCTGCCCTTTGCCTACCTGCACTTCCGTTCGGGCTCGATTGCCGGCTATGTGTTTGGCGGGGTCATGGCGGGTATCAGCTTCTTCTTGCTCAACAACCTGTTCGGCTTTGCGGGCAACCTGCAAAACTGGTCACCCTGGCTGACGGCGGCTGCGCCGGGCATCATCTATTCCCTTGTATCACTGGCCGCATTCACCTGGCTGGTATTGCGGCGCTGACCCATGCACACCATCCCTGGCGCCCACGGCGTCGTTCTGTTTGCCCACGGCTCGCGCGACCCGCTCTGGAGCGCGCCCATCGAGGCCGTGCGCCGCCACATCGAAGCACACCACCCGGGCATTGCCGTGCGCTGCGCCTACCTGGAGCTCATGGCACCCGACCTGCCCAGCGCGGTGCAAGAACTGGTGGACGCAGGTGTGCGAGCCATCACTATCGTGCCCATGTTTTTGGGCACGGGCAAGCACGCGCGCCATGATTTGCCAGTGATGGTGCAAGGGCTGCGCCAAACCCATACGCAGGCCGACATCCAGGTGCAAACCGCCATTGGCGAAGACCCACGCATGGTGGCCCTCATGGCGTCCATTGCCTGTGAACCCCGTTGATTAGACGTTTGCAGCATAATGATGCAACTCTTTAGCTGCATCTGGATATGAACCTGCACCAATTCCGCTTCGTTCAAGAAGCAGCGCGCCGCAACCTGAACCTGACCGAGGCCGCCAAGGCACTGCACACCTCGCAGCCCGGGGTGTCCAAGGCCATCATCGAGCTGGAGGGCGAGCTGGGCATAGAGATTTTTGCGCGCCACGGCAAGCGGCTCAAGCGCATCACCGAGCCGGGGCAGCATGTGCTTCGCAGCATCGAGCTCATCATGCGCGAGGTGGGCAATCTGAAGCGCATCGGTGAGCAGTTCAGCGCGCAGGACACAGGCACGCTCTCCATTGCCACCACGCACACCCAGGCGCGCTACGTGCTGCCCGTGCCCGTGGCCAAGCTGCGCGAGGCCTACCCCAAGGTGAATATCAGCCTGCACCAGGCCACGCCGCACGAGGTGGCGCGCATGGTGATCGACGAGGTGGCCGAGATCGGCGTGGCCACGGAGTCTTTGGCCGACTACCCCGAACTCGTCACCCTGCCCTGCTACGAGTGGCAGCATGTGCTGGTGCTGCCGCCGGGCCACCCGCTGGCCCAAAAAGAGCGCGTGAACCTGGACGACATCGCCCACGAGCCGCTCATCACCTACCACCCCTCGTTCACCGGGCGCGGCAAGATCGACGCCGCTTTTGCCGCGCGCCGCCTGCAGCCGCGCATCGTGCTCGAAGCCATTGATTCGGACGTGATCAAGACCTACGTGCGCCTGGGGCTGGGCATAGGCATCGTGGCCGAGATGGCCATGCGCGACGACCCGCTGGGCGACCTGCAGGTGCGCCCCATGGGCCACTTGTTTGGCCAGAGCGTGGCACGCGTGGCCTTGAAGCGCGGGGCCTACCTGCGCCACTTCGTGTTCCGCTTTGCCGAGCTGCTCAGCGACCGCCTGAGCCGCGACCTGGTGGCCCGCGCCATGAGCGGGCATGTGAATGACTACGAGCTTTGAACCTTTTTTGCGCCATGACCGAACGCACCCCCACCCTCACCAGCCGCCTGCCCCAGGTGGGCACCACGATTTTCAGCGTCATGTCGGCCCTGGCCGCGCAGCATGGCGCCGTGAATCTGGGCCAGGGCTTTCCTGACTTTGACTGCGACCCGGCCCTGATCGACGCCGTGCACCAGGCCATGCGGGCGGGCCACAACCAGTACCCGCCCATGCCGGGCGTGCCCACCCTGCGCCAGGCAGTTGCTACAAAAATAGAAGCCATCAGCGCCCGTCGGTATTGCCCTGAGACCGAAATCACCATCACAGCCGGAGCCACGCAGGCCATCCTCACGGCCATTCTCGCCATCGTGCACCCGGGCGACGAAGTCATCGTGCTCGACCCCTGCTACGACAGCTATGTGCCCAACATCGCGCTGGCCGGTGGCAAGGCCGTGCGCGTGCCGCTCACACCGGGGAGCTTTCGGCCCGACTTCGCCAAAATCACCGCGGCCATCACGCCGCGCACCCGCGCCCTCATCATCAACAGCCCGCACAACCCCAGCGCCAGCGTGTGGAGCGAACAAGACATGCTGGCGCTGCAAGATCTGCTGGCCCCCACCGACGTGCTGCTCATCAGCGACGAGGTGTACGAGCACATGGTCTACGACGGCGCCGCGCACCAGAGCGCCGCGCGCTTTGCCGGCCTGGCGGCGCGCGCCTTCATCGTGTCGAGCTTCGGCAAGACTTTCCACGTCACCGGCTGGAAGGTGGGCACCGTGGCCGCGCCCGCGCCGCTCATGGCCGAATTCCGCAAGGTGCACCAGTTCAACGTGTTCACCGTGAACACGCCCATGCAGCACGGCATAGCCGCCTACCTGCAAGATCCCGCGCCCTGGCAGCAGCTGCCTGCGTTCTACCAGGCCAAGCGCGACCTGTTCCGCCAGGGGCTGGAGGGCTCGCGCCTGCGCCTGCTGCCCAGCAGCGGCAGCTACTTCCAGTGCGTGGACATTTCGGCGGTGAGCGACCTGAGCGAGGCCGACTTCTGCCAATGGCTCACGCGCGAGATCGGCGTGGCGGCCATCCCGCTGTCGGCCTTTTATGGCGATGGCTTCGACCAGCGCGTGGTGCGCTTTTGCTACGCCAAAAAGGACGACACCCTGCGCGAAGCGATCACCCGGCTGCGCAGGCTGTGATTCACAGCGGTCGAACCATGGCAATGTGGGCAATGCCCGCCTCTTGCCAGGGCTCCCCCTGGGCCTGGTAGCCCGCCGCCGCGTAAAAGCCCTGGGCATGCACCTGGGCGTGCAGCAGCACCTGCTGGTCGCCACGGGCACGGGCAACGTCTTCCAGCGCACGCAGCGCCTGCAGGCCCAGGCCAGCACCGCGCAAGCCACGGTCCACCGCCATGCGGCCTATGCGGCCTACCCCTGGGGCATGGGCCAGCAAGCGCCCGGTGGCCACGGGCATGTCCAGGCGGTTCTTCAGCAGCACGTGCACAGCCTCGGCGTCGAGGCCGTCCATCTCCAACTCGGGGGCAATGCCCTGCTCCTGGATGAACACGGCCTGGCGCACCTGCATGGCTTCTGCGCCCAGCACCTGCCACGCGCCGCTGTGCAGCAGCGCCATGGGTTCGCCCGCCTCAAAGGCCGTAAACACATCGCGCAGGGCCTGCGGCACGGGTTTGGAGGTTTGCGTGGCCGGGTCGGCAAACACATAGACCAGTTCGCCCGACACCAACAATTGGTCACCCCGAAAAATCCCCGCCTGGAACAACACCGACGAATTGCCCACGCGCGCGCAGCGCATGCCAATGTCGAGCTGGTCATCCAGCTCAGCCGAGGCGTGGTATTCCAGCGTGGCTTTTTTGACGTACATGTCGCCGCCCAGGGCCACCATGCTGGCCGCATAAGGCAAGGCCAGCGCCCGCCAATAGTCCATCATGGCCGTGTCGATGTACATGAGGTAATGGGCGTTGAAGACGATTTTCTGCATGTCCACCTCGGCCCAGCGCACGCGCAGGCGGTGAAAGCAGTGGAAATCGGTGCGTTGCATACGGGTTCACTCCAAAGTAAAAGCACGGCGCAGGGCAGCGGCGGCGTGCTGGTGGGCCTGGCGTGCTTCGGGAATCACGCGGCCCATTTTGATGAATTCGTGCGTCACGCCGCGGTAGATTTCCAGATCCACCGCCACCCCGGCCATGCGCAGCTTGTCGGCGTAGGCAATGCCCTCGTCCACCAGCGGATCGCATTCGGCCAACCCCACCCAGGCGGGGGCCACGCCATCGACATCGGGGGCCAGCAGGGGGGCAAAGCGCCAATCTTCGCGCTCGGCGCGTGAACGCACGTAGTTGCCAAAAAACCAGCTGATGGCCGGTTCTTCGAGCACCAGGCCGCGGGCGTAGGTGGCGTGCGAGGGCGTGTCCTGGTGCGCGGCCGTGCCAGGGTAGATGAGCAATTGCAACGCCAGGGGCAGACCCGCATCACGCGCCAGGATGGCGTTGACTGCGGCCAGCGTACCGCCCGCGCTGTCGCCCCCCACGGCCAGGCGGCTGGCATCGCCCCCCAGCGTGTCCGCATGGGCGGCCAGCCAGGCCAGGGCATCCCAGGCGTCGTGGCTGGCGGCGGGAAAGCGGTGCTCGGGCGCCAGGCGGTAGTCCAGTGACACCACCATGCAGCCCGAGAGGCGCGCCAGTTCGCGGCACAGCACATCGTGCGTGGCGATGCTGCCGATGGTGAAGCCCCCGCCATGCAGGTACAGCAGCACGGGCAGCGCCCCGGCGGTAGAGGGTGCATACAAGCGCGCAGGCAAAGGGTGCCCGTCGCGTGCGGGGATGCGCATATCCTCCACCCGCGCCAGTTCGGCACGCGGCAGCTCCAGCACATTGGCCCCGGCCTCGTAGGCGGCGCGGGCCTGGTCTGGCGCCAGGGTGTGCAGGGGCGGCCGCTCCAGCCGCGCCATGCGCTGCAACACGCCGCGCATGGCCGGTGTAAGACGGGTGTGGTGGATGTGCAGATCGCTCACGGTGACAACAGTGGTTTATTTAAAGTCCACGCGCACGGGCTGGGCGCCAGGCAGGCCCTCGTAGGTGGCAGTGACGGCCAGCCCTGGCTTGGGCGGCAACAGGGGCGAGAACGAGCCCAGGCTGATGAGTTCGCCCGGCTGCATGGCCAGGCCTTCTTGCGCCAGCGCCTGGGCCAGCCACACCACGGCATTGAGCGGGTGCTCCAGGATGTCGCTGCCCTTGCCGCTGCCCAGCACCGCACCACTGCCGTCCTGCAGGCGCACCTGCATGTCGCGCAGGGCATCGAGCAAAGCATAGCGCTCGGCGCGCAGCACCGGCACGGGCAAAGGTGCGCCCGCCACGCCCAGGCGCGCGCCCACGTTGATGGCGCTCACCCCTGCCCCGTTGAGTTTGGGCGGCGCCTGCACCATCAGGTCGGGCAGTTCGATGAAGGGAATGACCTGGTCGATGGCTTCGAGCACGTCCATGGGCGTGCGCGCCTGGTTGATGGCCGCGCTTTTGACGCGCACCAGCATGTCGGCCTCAAACAGGGGGCGGGCGCCAAAGGCTGCGTCCACCACGGCGCCGCTTGGCAGCACCATGCCTTCATAGAGCTTGCCCCACACGGGCTTGTCGGTGCCAAAACGCTTTTGCACGGCCGGGTTGGTCAGGCCTGCCTTGTAACCCACCACCTTGCCCAGGCGCGGGGCCAGCAGGGCATTGACCTTGGCGCGCGTGCAGGCGCCATCGGCATCGCTCAGGCCTTCGGGGTTGGCGGCCGGCTGGCGCGAAAGGTAATTGGCCACCAGGTCGGCGGCCTGGGTGTCGCTCAGGCAGGCGGCGCTGGCGTTTGTCGCAAAAGCGACGGCCAGCAGGGAAAGAAGGCGGCGGTAGGGCTTGGTCATGCAGGTCTCCAGGGTTAAAGTTGTTTGTACTTATCCTAAACGCAAGTGGCAGTGTTTGCTGCCACCCCAAAGCCATGGCCTTTATCAACTACGTGACCCAAATCCAGTTCGAGTTTGGCGCCGTGCAACTGCTGAAGCAGGAATGCGCGCGCGTGGGCATCACCCGCCCCCTGGTGGTGACCGACCCCGGCGTGAAAGCCGCCGGCGTGCTGCAAATGGCGCTGGACGCGTTGCCCGGGATGCCGGTTGCCGTGTTCGACCAGACCCCCTCCAACCCCACCGAGGCCGCCGTGCGCGCCGCCGTGCAGGTGTACCGCAATGGACTGTGCGATGGCCTCATCGCCGTGGGGGGCGGCAGCGCCATCGACTGCGCCAAGGGCATTGCCATCGCCGCCACGCACGATGGGCCGCTGACGCACTACGCCACCATCGAAGGCGGCTCGCCGCGCATCACCGAACGCGCAGCGCCCCTGATTGCCGTGCCCACCACCAGCGGCACCGGCAGCGAGGTGGCGCGCGGGGCCATCATCATCGTGGACGACCACCGCAAGCTGGGCTTCCATTCGTGGAACCTGGTGCCCAAGGCCGCCATTTGCGACCCCGGCCTCACACTGGGCCTGCCGCCCCTGCTCACCGCTGCCA
>CAZRFF010000090.1:0-8134 GCA_964599265.1 uncultured Simplicispira sp.
CAAACCGCACGATGATGTCCCCCGCCTCAATACCCGCTTTCTCGGCGGGCGAGCCGTTTTCCACGCCGGACACCAAGGCACCCTGCTGCTGTTTCCCCAGCCCCAGAGATTCGGCCACATCGCGCGAAACCGGCCCGATTTGCACGCCAATGCGTCCACGCGTCACACGCCCCGAAGCGCGCAGCTGATCGCTCACGCGCATGGCTTCGTCAATGGGAATGGCAAACGAAATACCCATGAAACCACCCGAACGCGAGTAGATCTGGCTGTTGATGCCCACCACCTCGCCACGCATATTGAGCAGCGGGCCACCCGAATTACCCGGGTTGATGGCCACATCGGTCTGGATGAAGGGCAGGTAGTCGCCCGTGTCGCGCTGCTTGGCGCTCACAATGCCAGCCGTCACGGTGTTGTCCAGGCCAAAAGGCGAGCCAATGGCCATCACCCACTCACCCACACGCAAACGGCTCACGTCGCCAATGCGCACCGCAGGCAGGCCGGTCGCCTCGATTTTCACAATGGCCACATCGGTGCGCTTGTCGGTGCCCACAATGCGCGCTTTGAATTCGCGCTTGTCGGTCAGGGTCACCACCACCTCGTCCGCACCATCCACCACATGCGCATTGGTCATGATGAAACCATCGGCGCTGAGGATGAAGCCCGACCCCAGGCCGCGCGGTTGCTCCTCATCCTGGGGTTTTTGCGGGCGCTGCTGGCGGGGCATATTGGGCATGGGGATGCCAAAGCGCTTGAAGAACTCCAGCATGTCCTCGTCCATGCCACTGAAAGCGCCACGTGTACCCGCTTTTTCTGTGGTACGGATATTGACTACCGAAGGCCCCACCAATTCCACCAGATCGCTGAAATCGGGTAAGCCACGCACCACCGGCGCGGCAGGCGCAGCCTGTGCCGCTGCCGGCCCCGCAGGCCCTACCGCCACGGCCAAACCCATCAAGGCGGCGCAGACCCATTGGTTCCAAGGCTTTGCAATGCTTGCGTTCATCCAGTCACTCCCATAAAGCAACGCACCGGCAAACACGCCGGCCCGCGTTCTTGTGAAAACAGTTTGTGCATTTGGTTCCCACCCATACGCCCATAGGCGCAAGCGCCCACCCCGCACCCGGCAACAGGGTCAGCGCGAGGCTTCGTCCAGCGTGGTGTTGCGCAGGAAGCTCGCTGGCATCTGCAAGGCATTGGCGCCGCCGTACTGCCGACGGGCAGCCAGCAATTCATCCAGGCGGGGGTCGCGCAGCATGATCGGAGCGTCTGCGTTGTGCCCCCCTTGCCGGTCGGCCACCGCCTGCACCCCTGATGGCGCCACGGGCTGCTGCGCCACCTGCACAGGCACCACGGTCTGCCGGTTTGCCAGTTGCGCCCACTGGGCACCGGCTGCTGGGCCTTGCGTGCTTTCAAACACATTCCAACCCAACACCGACACCGCCGCGAGGGAAGCCACCCCCGCAATCAGCTTCCAGCGGAACAGGTCTTGGTTAGCCGCCTCCTGGTGCGGCCTGACCACAGGCTGGACGGGGGTCTGCACCAAGTTGGCAGCAGGCTGCAGGCCACCTGGCTCTTGGGCCATGCGCTGGTGCAGTGCCGCCAGAAACGCCGGGGCCGAGCTGGTATGCGCCAACTCCGGGGAGCGGAGCGCATCACCAATCACCTGGTACGTATACCAAGCCTGCCGCCCTGCATCGCCGTGCGCATACTGCAGTACCTGAGGCCACTCAGATGCCGCCATTTCACCGTCGGCCAATGCCGACAATTGTTCACGCAATTGGTGTTCCTGATCCAAGCCCATACCTGCCTCGCCAACGTTTTTGCAATCCACCACCACCATCTGCTACCAGCGCTTGCCGCTGCGGTTCTCCAGCAGAGGACGCACCCGCGCCGAAATCGCCTCGCGCGCCCGGAAAATCCGCGAACGCACGGTGCCTATGGGGCAATCCATGGCGGTCGCAATGTCTTCATAGCTCATGCCTTCAATTTCGCGCAGGCTCACCGCCTGGCGCAAATCCTCGGGCAAAGCCTCCATGGCCGCATTCACTGCCGCTGCAATTTCTTGCGCGGCCAACACAGATTCGGGTGTTTCGTCACTGATTGGTTCCTGCGCGGGGCGGGAAGTTTCATCGTCTTCGCCCTCGGGGCGCAAGGCTGCCTCGTAGACCAACGGATCACGCTTGAGTTCCAGCAAGGCTTTTTTGGCCGTGTTCACGGCGATACGGTACAGCCAGGTGTAGAACTGCGCCTCACCGCGAAACTGGTGCAAAGCCCGGTAGGCACGTAAAAAAGTCTCTTGCGCGATGTCTTGCACCAAATCGGCATCGCGCACCATGCGGCCTATCAAGCGCTCGATGCGGCGCTGGTACTTGATGACCAGCAAATCGTAAGCCCGCAAGTCCCCGGCCACGGTGCGTTCGACCAGCAACAGGTCGCTATCGCCCGGGCGTTGCGGCGTAGAAACTGGGGGGGTTGTCATTCAGGCTGGCTTTGGGATGTTGGAGAAGGTTTCGATGGCATGCCACCGCTGGGGTCGGCCTGGGCCAGACTGGCGCGCGAATATACCGCACGGCGCAAAGCCTTCCACGACGCAGGTTCCGCACTACGATCCAGCCAGAGCCAGCATGCACGGCCGCTGCGGGGCACCAGGCGCACGCCCATGGCGGCCAGCCAATCCCCATGCACTTCCATGCGGGCCTGCGCCATGCTGCGTACACCGGCCTGCAAGCGCCAATCGGCCCCGGTCCACACCAGCCACCCCTGGGGATGCGCCCACCAACTGCGTGCTGCCAACCCACAGGCCACCAGCCAAATAAGGCCCACGCCCCCCTGGAAGACCCCTGGTTGTGCACCCGCACCCCACAGAGCCCACGCAGCCAATGCCAGCGCCCCGGCCACAGCCAGCATCAGCAACACCGCGGCCAGCCGCGGACTGCGCTGCACCGGGTATTGCACCAGCGGCGCATGGTGCGGCATCGCCTGGGCGGCACCTGCCACCCCTGGGGCAGCCCCTGCACCAGGCTTTGCGCCGCCCTCAGACCCGGCGGAAGACCAGCGTACCGTTGGTTCCACCAAAGCCAAAATTGTTTTTCACGGCAATGTCGATCTTGGCATCCCGCGCCGTATTGGCGCAGTAGTCAAGGTCGCACTCGGGGTCCTGGTTGTCCAGGTTGATGGTGGGCGGAATCTTCTGGTGGTGCAACGCCAGAATCGTGAAAATGCTCTCAATGCCTCCGGCGCCGCCCAGCAAGTGCCCGGTCATGGACTTGGTTGAGCTGACCACCACCTTGTGGGCATGGGCACCCAAGGCGGCTTTGATGGCGTTGGATTCATTCACATCGCCCAGCGGGGTGGATGTGCCGTGGGCATTGAGATAACCCACCGCATCGGCATTCACCCCGGCATTGCGCAGGGCCGCCTGCATGGCGCGGCGCGGCCCATCCATGTTGGGGGCGGTCATGTGGCCGGCGTCGGCGCTCATGCCATAGCCCAGAAGCTCGGCATAAATGCGTGCACCACGGGCCTTGGCGTGCTCGTATTCTTCCAGCACGACCATGCCCGCACCCTCGCCCAGCACAAAACCATCGCGGTCCTTGTCCCAGGGGCGGGAGGCCGCCTTGGGGTCATCGTTGCGGGTGGAGAGCGCCCGCATGGCAGCAAAACCGCCAATCCCCAGGGGCGACACGGTGGCCTCGGAGCCGCCCGCCACGACCACGTCAGCATCACCGTATTCGATCATGCGGCCGGCTTCGCCAATGCAATGCAAGCCCGTGGTGCAGGCCGTGACCACCGCCAGATTCGGCCCTTTGAAGCCAAAGCGCATGGACACATGCCCCGCCACCATGTTGATGATGGACGCAGGGACAAAAAACGGCGTGATACGCCGCGCCCCGCGATTGAGGTATTCGGAATGGGTATCTTCGATCAGCGGCAAGCCGCCAATCCCTGAACCAATGACGCAGCCTGTGCGTGTGGCCTGCTCCTCGTCCAGGGCATCGCCCGTGGGCAGGCCGGCATCGCGCACCGCCTGGTCGGCAGCGGCAATGCCAAAGTGTATGAAGGAGTCCATGCTGCGCGCCTCTTTAGCGCTGATGTAGGACTCCAGATCGAACCCCCGAACCTCCCCTGCGATCTTGCAGGCAAAGCTCGAAGCGTCGAACTTGGTGATGAGGTCGATGCCGGATTTTCCGGCCAGGAGGTTGGCCCAGGCCTCGCCCACCGTGTTACCCACGGGGGTGACGCAACCCAGGCCGGTCACGACAACGCGACGACGGCTCATGCGTTAAAACCTTGTGCTGATCGCTGGGGGTACCGCGACGCGTTTTGCGCCGCTCAGGACTTCTGGTGGGCCAGTGCGTAGTCGATGGCGTTTTGCACCGTGGTGATCTTCTCGGCGTCTTCGTCCGGAATTTCAATGCCGAACTCGTCTTCCAGCGCCATCACCAGTTCGACCGTGTCGAGCGAGTCGGCACCCAGATCGGCCACGAAGGCTTTTTCATTGGTGACTTGAGACTCTTCCACGCCGAGTTGTTCGGCAATGATTTTTTTGACACGTGCTTCGATATCGCTCATGGGTTTCCCTCTAGGGCTTGTGAATAGATCCGCGATTCTAGCTGTTAAAGGAAGGCCTACCAAAGGCCCCTTCAACCGCTCGCCGCACGGATGGTTCGGCGTTTTGCTCGGTGCTGATGTTACATATACATGCCGCCATTGACATGCAATTCTTGACCGGTGACGTAGCCAGCGCCTTGCGAAGCCAAGTAGGCCACGGCGTGTGCAATGTCTGCCGGTTTGCCCATATGGCCCAGGGGAATCTGGGCGTTCAAGGCCTTTTGCTGTTCTTCAGGCAGCTTGGCGGTCATATCGGTTTCGATAAAACCTGGCGCAATGCAGTTGACGGTAATCCCCCGGCTGCCCAGTTCGCGCGCCAGCGAGCGCGTCATGCCCGCCACGCCCGCCTTGGCTGCTGCGTAATTGGCCTGCCCGGGATTGCCCGAGGCACCCACCACGCTGGTGATGCTGATGATGCGGCCAAAGCGCTGCTTCATCATGGGCTTGATGGCGGCGCGGCTGGCGCGGAACACTGCCTTGAGGTTGGTGTCGATCACGGCATCCCAGTCGTCGTCCTTCATGCGCATGGCCAACTGGTCGCGCGTGATGCCGGCGTTGTTCACCAGCACATGCAGACCGCCCTGCCCTTTGACGATGCTGTCGATGAGTGCATCCACGGCTGCACCGTCGTTCACGTTCAGGTTCACGCCGCGGCAGAGCGGCCAGGCGGCCAAGGCCTCGCTGATGCGCGCAGCGCCTTCGTCGGTGGTAGCCGTGCCCACCACCTGGTGGCCCTGGCGAGCCAGCTCCAATGCAATGGCCGCACCAATGCCACGCGAGGCGCCGGTGACAAGTGCCACAGATACGGTTGCAGGGGTTTCGCTCATGCCAGCAGCTCCTTGACTTCGTTGAGGGTTGCGCCGTCGTAGAAGGCTGCGCCCACCAGTTCAGCGTCTATGCGTTTGGTCAGGCCCATCAGCACCTTGCCGGGGCCGCATTCGACCACATGGCCCACACCAAACCGCTCCTTGAGCGCCTGCACGCATTCCACCCAGCGCACCGGGCCAAAGGCCTGGCGGTACAACGCATCGCGGATGGCGTCGGCATCCCGCTGTACGGCCACATCCACATTGTTAAGCACCGGAATGGCTGGCGCAGCCAGTACCGTGCTGGCCAGTGCGGCGCGCAATTTTTCGGCGGCGGGCTTCATCAGGCTGGAATGGAAAGGGGCCGACACTGGCAGGGGCAATGCCCGCTTGGCCCCTGCGGCCTTGAGCAGTTCGCAAGCTTTGTCCACACCGGCCTTGGTACCGGCAATCACGGTCTGGATGGGGTCATTGAAGTTGACCGCCTCCACCACCTCGCCGCTGGACACCCCCAGCAAAGCGGCTGCTTCGGCACAACCGGCGATGACCTTGCTGCTCTCCATGCCCAGAATGGCGGCCATGGCCCCTACACCCACGGGTACGGCCTCTTGCATGGCCGCCGCGCGCAAACGCACCAGCGGCGCTGCCTGGGCCAGCGTTAAAACACCCGCAGCCACCAGGGCGGAATATTCGCCCAACGAATGCCCGGCCACGGCCGCGGGCTGCGCACCCCCTTCGGCCAACCAGACGCGCCACGCCGCCACACCGGCCACCAGCATCACCGGCTGGGTGTTGGTGGTGAGCGCCAGGGCCTCCTTGGGGCCTTCATGGATCAGGCGCCCCACATCCTCGCCCAGGGCGTCCGAGGCTTCCTGCAAGGTTTGCTGCACCACCGGGTGTGCGCCCCAGCCGTCGAGCATGCCCACGGCCTGAGAGCCCTGGCCAGGAAAAACAAAGGCAAATTTCTTCATTTTGGTAGGAATCATTCAAATTCAAAAAGGCATCTACCGCTGCAATAGCAAGCGCCAAAAGCTACATTTTCAGGAGCACAGCACCCCAGGTGAAGCCGCCGCCAACGCCTTCCAGCAGCACAGTCTGGCCCGGGGTGATCCGTCCCGAGCGCACGGCCTGATCCAGCGCCAAGGGGATGGAAGCGGCCGAGGTATTGCCATGGTCCTGGACGGTGGCCACCATGCGCGAAAGTGGCAGCTTGAGCTTGCGCGCCGTGCCTTGCATGATGCGGATGTTGGCCTGGTGGGGCACCAGCCAGTCGATATCGGACTCGGTCAGCCCGGCTTTTTCCAGCGTAGCGCGTGCGGCGCTCTCCAAAACCCCCACCGCCAGCTTGAATACTGCGGGGCCGTCCATGGTCAGCAAAGGGTGGCCTGTGGTCTTTCCGCCAGACACATGGCCCGGCACACACAAAATGCCCACATGGCGCCCGTCGGCGTGCAAGTCGCTGGCCAGGATACCGGGCTGCTCGGACGCCTCCAGCACCACGGCGCCGGCTCCATCACCAAACAGCACACAGGTCGTGCGGTCGTTGAAATCGAGCAAACGGCTGAATATTTCAGAACCCACCACCAATGCACGCCGGGCCGTGCCTGCACGCACCATGGCGTCGGCCACGGTGAGCGCATACACAAACCCGCTGCACACGGCCTGCACATCAAAGGCCGGGCACCCTGCCATGCCCAGTTTGTTCTGCAAGATGCAAGCGGTCGATGGAAACACCATGTCCGGCGTGGACGTAGCGACGATGATGAGGTCGATGTCCTGCGCAGAGCAACCCGCCGCCTGCAAGGCGCGCTGGGCGGCCTCCAGCGCAAGGTCGCTGCAGACCACGTTGGCATCGGCAAAGTGGCGCGCATGGATGCCCGTGCGCGCCACAATCCATTCGTGGGAGGACTCAATCCCCCGGGTGGCCAGATCGGCCACCAGCTCGGCATTGGTCACCCGGCGGGGCGGGAGATAGCTACCGGTACCAATAATTCGGGAATATAGGGGTTTCAAGGCTGTGGGGCCGCCGCATTCGGTGTCGGCTGGGCAGAGGCCACCCCCAACAAGGGAGCCGCATGCGCAATCCGGGACCGGACCCGGTCAAGCAGGTTGTTGCGGGCCGCATCATACGCCCGGTTCAAAGCCTGCTCAAACGCGAGCACATCGGCCGAGCCGTGGCTCTTGAACACCAACCCGCGCAGCCCCAGCAGGGCTGCGCCGTTGTAGCGCCGATAATCCATGCGCTTCATGAGCGCAGATAACACCGGATAAGCGGCGATAGCCGCCAGTTTAGTGAAAATGTTGCGTTTAAACTCTTGCTTCAACCCACCCACGATCATCGAAGCAACGCCTTCGCTGGCCTTGAGCGCCACATTGCCGACAAACCCGTCACAGACAACGATATCCACCGTCCCTTTGAAAATATCGTTGCCTTCCACATTGCCATAAAAATTCAAATCGCCAGAATTGGCAGCCGTTCGCAACAGTTCACCCGCTTTTTTGATGACTTCGCTGCCTTTGATGGTTTCTTCGCCAATATTGAGCAAACCCACGCTGGCCGCAGAACCCTCTTGCAGCACCGACACCAGGGCCGAACCCATCACGGCAAATTGCAGCAAATGTTCGGCCGAACAATCCACATTGGCGCCCAGGTCCAGCACTGTGGTGGCGCTGCCTTTGTCGTTAGGCATTTGGGTGGCGATGGCCGGGCGGTCAAT
>CAZRFF010000091.1:0-8134 GCA_964599265.1 uncultured Simplicispira sp.
CCGGCCAGCGGGCTGGTGTTGACGCAGAAGTTCATGGTCAGCGTCGGCTCGTCGATCTTGAGCATGGGCAGCGGCTGCGGGTTGGCCATATCGGTGAGGGTCTCGCCAATGCCCACGTTTTCGATACCGTTGATCAGCACAATCTCGCTGGGGCCGGCCTCGTTCACCTGCACGCGGTCCAGGCCCTGGAACTGGTGGATCTGGTTGACGCGGCCTTTGTAGCTTGCACCATCCGGCCCGGCCATGACCAGCACGTCCTGACCGGCCTTGAGCGTGCCCTGCGTGATGCGGCCCACGCCAATGCGGCCCACGAAGGTGGAGTAGTCCAGCGCGGACACCTGCATTTGCACCGGCGCCGTGGGGTCGCCCTGCACCGACGGCACGTGCTTGAGGATGGTGTTGAACAGGGCCGACATGTCGGGGCCCCATTGTTCACCAGGCGCGCCTTGCTCCAGCGAACTCCAGCCGTTGATGCCCGATGCATAGACCACGGGAAAGTCGAGCTGCTCGTCGGTAGCACCCAGCTTGTCGAACAGGTCGAACGCGGCGTTGACCACATAGTCGGGGCGCGCGCCAGGCTTATCGACCTTGTTGACGACGACGATGGGCTTCAAGCCCAGCGCCAACGCCTTCTTGGTCACGAAGCGTGTTTGCGGCATGGGGCCTTCTTGTGCATCAATCAGCAGCACCACACCGTCCACCATGGAGAGCGCACGCTCCACCTCGCCGCCAAAGTCCGCGTGGCCGGGCGTGTCGAGGATGTTGATGTGCGTGCCTTCCCAGCTCACGGCGCAGTTTTTGGCCAGGATCGTGATGCCGCGCTCGCGTTCGATGGCATTGCTGTCCATCACCGTGTCCACGACTTTCTCGTGGGCGGCAAAGGTGCCGGACTGGCGCAGCAACTGATCGACCATGGTGGTCTTGCCGTGGTCCACGTGGGCGATGATGGCGATATTGCGGATGGGTTTGCTCATGGTGCTTCCGTTGGGCCGCAGGCGGTGGCGCGCGGCAGGGTTTCAATGATTTGTTGGATTTCGAGAGGGCTCAGCAGCCGGTCGGGGATGAGTTCGCCACCCTGCACATGGCCCACCCCCAGCAGCACGCGGGGTTGGTCGCCATACACAGCCACAGCTGCAGCATCTTCCCAGCGCCCACGGCGGCGCATGCCGGAGAGGAACCGCCCGGCATTGTCGTTGTCGAGCGTGACATGTACATGGTCGGCCAGCAGCACATCGGGGGGCTCCAGGCGCGCCAGGCGCGCATCGTCGTCCAGCGCTTGGAGCTGCTCCAGCGTCAGGCAGCGCTGCACGCCGATACCGCCGGTATCCAGGCGGCGCAGGAAGACGAGGTGCGCCCCGCAACCCAGCGCGGCACCAATGTCCTCGCCCAGCGTGCGAATGTAGGTGCCCTTGCTGCAGGTTACTATGATTTTGATAGCTGATTGCGCTTGCTCAGTCTGCGTCAGAGCCAGATTCAATGCATGAATCGTGACATCGCGCGGCGCGCGTTCCACGGTCAGGCCTGCGCGGGCGTATTCGTACAGCGCCTTGCCATCCTTCTTGAGCGCGCTGTGCATGGGCGGCACCTGGCGGATGGGGCCGGTAAACTGCGCCTGCACAGCGGCGAGTTTCTGCGGCGTCAAGGCTGCCGGATCGACCGGCTTGCGCTCCAGCACCTCGCCCTCTGCATCGCCGGTGGACGTGGTCACGCCCAGCAGGGCCACGGCCTCATAGGTCTTGGGGGCTTCGAGCTGGATTTGGCTGAACTTGGTAGCAGCGCCAAAACACAGCGGCAGCACGCCACTGGCCAGCGGGTCGAGCGTGCCGGTGTGGCCCGCCTTTTCGGCGCGCAGCAACCACTTGGCCTTTTGCAGGGCCTGGTTGCTGGTCATGCCCAGCGGCTTGTCGATCAGCAGCACCCCATGCACGGGGCGCCGGACGACCCTCGTGCGCGGTGCGTCCATGGTCATTCTTCCGTGTCTTTGGCCCGCGAGGACACGGCCTTGGCGATCAGTGCGTTCATGTCGGCCGCGCGCTCCTGCGTGCGGTCGTACACAAAATGCAGCGTGGGCACCGTGTGGATATGCAGGCGCTTGAACAGGCCATTGCGCAAATGACCGGCCGCATGGTTGAGCGCCTCCTGCGTGGCGGCAGGGTCGCCCACCAGCACACTGAAAAACACCTTGGCGTGCGCATAATCAGGCGTGACTTCCACCGCCTGCAGCGTGACCATGCCTACGCGTGGATCCTTCAACTCGCGTGCGATCAGCTCCGTCAGATCGCGCTGGATCTGGTCGGCGACTTTGAAGGCGCGGTTGGGCGTGGTGCTTTTCTTGGCTGGCATGAAGTCTCACAGATGCAAGGGCAACCATCACCGGTCGGAGCGGAGCAGGTACAGATGCTCCGGGTCGTGCGACAAGGCAACGCGAACGGCCTTGCCGGTCACCCGGTGGATGTCGATGAACCCGAGAAACCGGGAGTCACGGCTGTTGTCGCGGTTATCGCCCAGCACCAGCACATGGCCTTGCGGCACGCGCACCGGCGCAAAATCCGTCAAACGGTTGGCTTGCGCAAGCCTGGCCACGGAAATGGGCGTTCCATCCAGGGTTTCGCGCCAGACTTCCTCGCTGATCCGGCCATACTCGGTCGGCAGGGCTCGTGCGGCATCGACCAGCACCCGCTCCTGCACCTTGCCGTTGATATGGAGCACGTTGTTCACCATGGCGACCTCGTCGCCCCCTACGGCCACCACGCGCTTGATCAGATTGATCCCGTCTTCTGGCGAATCGAACGTCACCACATCCCCCCGCTGAGGCTCGGCCCAGCGAGCCACTTCCTGCAGCGTGAAGGGCACCCGCAGGCTGTACGCGCGCTTGTCGATCAGCACCCGATCCCCTGCCAGCAAGGTAGGATTCATGGACGACGAGGGAACGTAGTTCCAGTCGGCAATGGCCGAGCGGAACACAAACATGAGCCCCAGGAAAACCATGAAGCCCTTGTGTTCGCGCCAGGCGCCACGAAGGTGATGAAACGCGCGCATCGTTCAGTCCTTGGGTGGTTACAGCGTCCGTGCGATTTCCTTGATCTCGAAGAACTCCAGCTGATCGCCTTCCTTGATGTCGCTGTAGTTGCGCAGCTTGATACCGCACTCGAAACCTTCCTTGACTTCCTTGACGTCGTCCTTGATACGGCGCACGGACTCGACATCGCCGGTGTAGATGACGATGTTGTCGCGCAGCAGGCGGAACTTGCAGTTGCGCGTGACCTGGCCCGACGTGATGTAGGAGCCCGCCACCGTGCCGATCTTGGACGCCACGAACACCGTGCGGATCTCGGCCGTACCCAGGGCTTCTTCGCGCTGCTCGGGCGCCAGCATGCCCGACATGGCCGCCTTCAACTCATCGACCGCGTCGTAAATGATGTTGTAGTAGTGGATGTCCACATCGTTGGCCTCGGCCGCCTTGCGGGCACCGGCGTCGGCGCGCACGTTGAAGCCGATGACGATGGCCTTGGAGGCAATGGCCAGGTTGATGTCGCTCTCGCTGATACCACCCACACCGGCGTACACCAGCTGCACCTTGATCTCTTCGTTGGAGAGCTTGAGCAAGGAGGCGGCCAGCGCTTCCTGCGAACCCTGCACGTCGGACTTGATGATGATGGGCAGGTATTTGACCTCGCCCGCCGTCATTTCGGAGAACACGTTCTCCAGCTTGGCGGCCTGCTGCTTGGCCAGCTTGGTGTGGCGGAACTTGCCCGCACGGTAGGTCGCGATTTCGCGGGCACGGCGCTCGTCTTGCAGCACCATGAATTCGTCCCCTGCCTGGGGCACGTCGGACAGACCCTGGATTTCCACCGGAATGGACGGGCCTGCCGCCTTGGTGGTCTTGCCGTTTTCGTCGAGCATGGCGCGCACGCGGCCATAGGTCTGGCCGGCCAGCACCACATCGCCCACCTTGAGCGTGCCCGACTGCACCAGCACCGTGGCCACGGGGCCGCGGCCCTTGTCGAGCTGGGCTTCGATGACCAGGCCCTTGGCCGCGGCCTCGACCGGGGCCTTGAGCTCCAGCACTTCGGCCTGCAGCAGCACCTGCTCCAGCAGCTCGTCAATGCCCATGCCGGTCTTGGACGACACGGGCACGAAGGGCGAGTCGCCGCCGTATTCCTCGGGCACCACCTCTTCGACCACCAGCTCCTGCTTGACGCGGTCGGGATTGGCCTCGGGCTTGTCGGCCTTGGTGATGGCCACCACGATGGGCACACCCGCCGCCTTGGCGTGCTTGATGGCTTCCTTGGTCTGGGGCATGACGCCGTCGTCGGCCGCCACCACCAGGATGACGATGTCGGTGGCCTGCGCGCCACGGGCGCGCATGGCGGTAAACGCCTCGTGGCCGGGGGTGTCCAGGAAGGACACCATGCCGCGCGGCGTTTCGACGTGGTAGGCGCCGATGTGCTGCGTGATGCCGCCGGCCTCACCCACCGCTACCTTGGCGCGGCGGATGTAGTCCAGCAGCGAGGTCTTGCCGTGGTCCACGTGACCCATGACGGTCACCACCGGAGCGCGCGGCAACACCTCGGCATCGTGCTGCGCGGCCTCGTCGATCGTGAAGGCTTCGGGGTCGTCCAGCGCAGCCACCACCGCCTTGTGGCCCATTTCTTCGACCACGATCATGGCCGTGTCCTGGTCCAGCGGCTGGTTGATGGTGGCCATCTGGCCCATCTTCATCAAGGCCTTGATGACCTCGGTGGCCTTCACGGCCATCTTGTGGGCCAGCTCGGCCACGGTGATGGTTTCGGGTACGTGTACCTCGAGCACGCGCGCTTCCACCGGAGCCTGGGGCTGGTTGCGCTGGTCTTCGCGGTCATTGCCGCGGCGGCCACCCTTGCCGCCACCAGCGCGCCAGGCACCAGGACGGGCGTTGGCCGCCCCCGTGTCGCCACGGGTCTTGATTTCTTTTTTCTTGCCAGGCTCACCCGCCCAGCTGGACGACAGCTTGGCCGACTTGACCTCTTTGCCTTCCTTGTTCTCTTTGGCAGCAGAAGCCCCCGCACCGGCCCCACCGGCAGAGCGGCCCGCCCCGCTCCCAGCGGTGGCGGCAGGTTTGTGCAAAGTGCCTTTTTTAGCATCGGCAGCCGTCTTGGCCGCAGGCTTGGGTTCTTCGGGCTTTTTGGCCACGAGCACCTTGGCGGGCGCAGACATCATCGAGCGGATGGCAGCAGCCTCTTCCAATGCCTTGCGGCGGCGTGCATCCAGGTCCTTGGCACGCTCGGCCTCTTCGGCGGCGCGGGCCTTGGCCTCGGCTTCGGCTTGGGCACGGGCTTCGGCCTGGGCGGCCGCGCGGGCCTCAGCCTCGGCTTTTTGCTCACGCGTCGCCTCGGCCTTGGCCGCATGGGCCTGCGCCTGCTTTTCAGCCTCTTGCGCCGCATAGGCGGCCGCACGCTCTTCGGCCTCGCGGTCGCGGCGCTCACGCTCCTCGCGCTCTTTGCGCTGGGCGGAAAGTTCTTCTTCCTGGCGGCGGAAAAGCTCGGCCTGGCCGCGCGCTTCTTCCTCGCGGCGGGCCAGTTCAGCCTGCTCCGGGTCTACCGGCTCGATCTGTGCGGGGGCCTCTGGCGCAGCGGCTTCGGCCACATCATCGCGCTTGATGAAGGTGCGCTTCTTGCGCACCTCGACCTGGATGGTGCGCGCCTTGCCCGTGGCGTCGGCCTGCTTGATCTCGCTGGTCGAACGGGTGACCAGGGTGATTTTTTTGCGTTCCGCGCCCACAGTGCCGTGGCTGGCCTGTAAATGCGCCAGCAACTTCTGCTTGTCCGATTCGGTCAAAACATCCGCAGGCGAAGCCTTGTGCACACCCGCGGATTTGAGCTGCTCCAAAAGGACTTCAGGGGTTTTCTTGAGTTCGGTGGCGAACTCGACAACGGTATTACTCGACATATGGTTTACGTTCCTCCCTGACCCTTATTCCTGCCCCGTGAACCAATGTTCACGTGCCTTCATGATCAAGGCTTTGGCTGCGTCTTCGGTCTGTCCGGTGAGCTCGGTCAGTTCGTCAATGGCCAGATCGGCCAGGTCGTCACGGGTATGCACGCCGCCCTCCGCCAGCTTGGCGATGAGTTCAGGGGTCACGCCCTCCAGGTCGCGCAGGTCTTGCGACACACCTTCCACGCTGTCTTCGCGGGCAATTTCCTGGGTCAGCAATGCGTCTTTGGCGCGGGCACGCAGTTCGTTGACGGTTTCTTCGTCAAACGATTCGATGTCCAGCATCTCCTGCAGGGGCACGTAGGCCACCTCTTCCAGGCTGGAGAAACCTTCTTCAATGAGGATGTCGGCAATTTCCTGGTCCACATCGAGTTTTTCCATGAACAGGCGGCGCGCCGTCTCGGTTTCGTCGGCGTTCTTTTGGGCCGACTCGGCCGCGTCCATGATGTTGATCTTCCAACCCGTCAGGTCAGACGCCAGGCGCACGTTCTGACCACCACGGCCAATGGCAATGGCCAGGTTTTCTTCGTCCACCACCACATCCATGGCGTGCTTTTCTTCGTCCACGACGATGGACTGCACGTTGGCCGGAGCCAGCGCGCCAATCACGAACTGCGCCGGGTCTTCGCTCCACAGCACAATGTCCACGCGCTCACCGGCCAACTCGTTGGTCACGGCGTTGACACGGGTGCCACGCACGCCCACACAGGTGCCGATGGGATCTACACGCTTGTCGTGCGAGAGAACGGCAATCTTGGCGCGGCTGCCAGCGTCACGTGCGCAGCTCTTGATCTCCAGCAGGCCTTGTTCGATTTCGGGCACTTCGTGGCGGAACAGCTCCACCATGAACGCAGGCGCCGAGCGCGAGAGGATGATGGGCGCGCCGCGCAGCGTCAGATCGACTTCCATGATCATGGCGCGCACACGGTCACCAGTGCGCAGGTTTTCCTTGGGGATCATTTCATTGCGGCGCAGACGCCCTTCCACGCGGCCGGACTCGACGATCAGGTCGCCCTTGTCCATGCGCTTGACGGTGCCGGTAAAGATTTTTTCGCCGCGGCTCATGAAGTCCGACAGCAGCATTTCGCGTTCGGCATCACGGATTTTTTGCAAAATCACCTGCTTGGCCGCCATGGCGCCAATGCGGCCAATGGGCACGGATTCGACCGACTCTTCAATGTACTCACCGACCTGGATGCCGGGGACGCGGTCTTGCGCATCCATGAGCAGCTCTTCGGCGTCGGGGTTTTGCAGGCCGGCATCATCAGGCACCACCAGCCAGCGGCGGAAGGTCTCGGAATTGCCGCTATCGCGGTCTACGGACACGCGGATATCGACATCGCCTTCGTACAGCTTTTTGGTGGCCTGGGCCAACGCCGCCTCAACCGCACCCAGCACCACATCGCGCTCGACGTTCTTCTCGCGCGAAATAGCCTCCACCAACATCAACAATTCGCGATTCATGCCACGACTCTCCTGTTTCATTCCTTGCACTGCCCGCCCTGCGGCCCAGCACCACCCCTGGTTTTCTTTGGCAGCCGGTCAAAGACCCGGCACCGCCCCTCTTCCCTTGAAATTCACGATGGGCGCCAAGCGCGCCTCACGCAGCTCATCGAGCGTGAACCCCATCACCTGCAGCGGCGCGGGTTCGCGCTTTTTGCTCACCCGCTGCCCCGGCTTGGGCGGCGGCGCATCGCTCCAGACGATTTGCCAGTCCCCGTTCTCGGCCCGCGAGAGTTCGCCACGGAATTTTTTGCGGTTGGCCGACACCTGCCCACCCGCAGCCGCCCCAATGGGCGCCTTGAGCGTGATGTCGATCACCTGCCCGGCAAAGCGCACGAAATCGAGCTCTCCGCGCAAGGGCCGGTCTATGCCCGGCGAAGACACCTCCAGGCGGGCGTAGTCCACGCCATCGACCTCCAGCGCAAACTGCAGCTGGCGCGTGACCTTTTCGCAATCTTCCACCGTCACGAACTCATCGGGCACCGGCGCCTCGCCTTCGGCGGGCGGCTGCCAGGGCCAGTCGATGGTCACGCGCAGCAAACCACCAGCCGAGCGCTCCACCTCGACCAGGTCATAACCCAGTCCAGCCACGGTTTGTTCCACAACTTGCTGCAATGCCACGGGTACGGTTCTGCTTTGAAATTTTGGGTTGAGAAAT
>CAZRFF010000092.1:0-8131 GCA_964599265.1 uncultured Simplicispira sp.
GCAGGTGGAGAGCTCCTGGATGTTCATCTGCACCGAGCCTTCGCCGGTGATGCAATACACCTCGGAGTCGGGCTTGGCCAGCTTGATGCCCATGGCGTAGGGAATGCCCACGCCCATGGTGCCCAGGCCGCCGGAGTTGATCCAGCGGCGCGGCTCGTTGAACTTGTAGAACTGCGCAGCCCACATCTGGTGCTGGCCCACGTCGGAGGTGACGTAGGCATCCGCGTCCTTGGTCATGTTCCACAGCGTCTCGACCACGTACTGCGGCTTGATGACTTCCTTGTTGCTGCGGTCGTACTTGAGGCAGTCGCGCGAACGCCAGGCCTCGATCTGTTCCCACCAGGCAGACAGCGCGGCGGCATCGGTGCGCTGCGAGGTTTCGCGCAGCATGGCGATGAGCTCATTGAGCACGTCCTTCACATCGCCCACGATGGGAATATCGACCTTGACGCGCTTGGAAATGCTCGACGGGTCGATGTCGATATGGATGATTTTGCGTTCGTTTTGCGCAAAGTGCTTGGGGTTGCCGATGACGCGGTCGTCAAAGCGCGCGCCCACGGCCAGCAACACGTCGCAATTCTGCATGGCGTTGTTGGCCTCGACCGTGCCATGCATGCCGGGCATGCCCAAAAAGCGCCGGTCCGTGGATGGGAATGCCCCCAGGCCCATGAGCGTGTTGGTGACCGGGAAACCCAGCATATCGACCAATTGGCGCAATTCCGGCACGGCATTGCCCAGCAGCACGCCGCCACCGGTGTAGATGTAGGGGCGCTTGGCTGTCAGCAGCAGTTGCAATGCCTTGCGGATCTGACCGCTGTGGCCCTTGCGCACGGGGTTGTACGAGCGCATTTCGACGCTTTGCGGATAGCCTTCGTATGGGATTTTTTTGACGGACACATCCTTGGGGATGTCCACCACCACCGGGCCGGGACGGCCTGAGCGGGCGATGTGGAAGGCTTTTTTCAGCGTCAGGGCCAGATCGCGCGCGTCTTTGACCAGGAAATTGTGCTTGACGATGGGGCGCGTAATGCCCACGGTGTCGCATTCCTGGAAGGCATCGAGGCCGATGGCTGCCGTAGGCACCTGGCCGGTGATGATGACCATGGGAATGCTGTCCATATAGGCCGTGGCAATGCCGGTGATGGCATTGGTGACGCCAGGGCCCGAGGTGACCAGCGCCACGCCCACGTCGCCCGTGGCGCGGGCATAGCCGTCGGCAGCGTGCACGGCCGCCTGCTCGTGGCGCACCAGCACGTGCTGGATGCTGTCTTGCTTGTACAGCGCGTCGTAAATGTACAGAACGGCGCCGCCAGGGTAACCCCAAATGTACTTGACGCCTTCGGCCTGCAGGGCCTTGACGAGAATCTCGGAGCCCATGAGTTCGGGCATGGAGGAAGAAGGGGAAGCAGATGCCGAAGCGGTGTCGGCCTTGGTGATTTCCATGATGAACCTTTGCGAATTTCTCTAACGAAAAACCGTGGGTGCCCCTTGCTGCAGCTCTCGTGAAGCCCGCTTGGAACTTGAGGCCATGGACATGGGTGCGAAGATCGCCGCACCGGACCGTGACCCGTTTGCCTTTAGTTGCGAATGTGCATTATCGCACTGCAACAAGCGATTTGTGCAAGCGCAGTAGAAAAAACCCGCGCAATGCGATAATGCCCGGTTGTTGTACCCTCGCGGCGCCCGAACGGTTTCGGCGCACCGTTGTCCAGTTTCCGCTCCGCGTCCGCCTTGGCCACCGAAAAAGAACTCTCTGATTTCCTCAAAAGCGTGGAAAAGCGCGCTTTCAAGCGTTCGCTCTACCATGTGCGCAACGAGGAATCAGCGCTGGACATCGTGCAAGACAGCATGATGCGCCTGGCCGAGCACTACGGTGACAAGCCCGCGGCGGAACTGCCCATGCTGTTCCAGCGCATCCTCTCCAACTGCACGCTGGACTGGTTTCGACGGCAAAAAACCCACAATGCCCTGTTTTCGCACATGGCCGATTTTGAAGGTGCTGGGGACGATGGCGATGGCTTTGACCTGCTCGAAGCCTGGAATGGCCCGGAAGATGGCGAGCAAGCCCAAAGCGCCCAGGATCTGGTCGAACGCGGGCAGGTGCTCAAAGGTATTGAGTCTGAAATCCAGGAGCTCCCGCCCCGTCAACGCGAAGCCTTTCTGATGCGTTACTGGGAGGAAATGGACGTTGCAGAAACGGCCGCCGCGATGGGATGCTCCGAAGGCAGTGTAAAAACGCATTGTTTTCGTGCCGTGCAAGCCCTGAGCAAAGCCCTGAAGGCCCGAGGTATCAAACTATGAACCACCACCCTACCCCATCGCTCACGCCAGACATGGATCGGTACGCACGCCGCGTGACGGCGCGCCTGGATGCGGGCGCCCAAGACCTGCCCTACGATATCCACGAACGCCTGCGCGCCGCCCGCGTGCAGGCCCTGGCGCGGCGTAAAAAACCCGTGGCCGTATTGCACACGGCACCCAGCGTGCTCACAGCCGGGCACAGCGCCGTACTGGGCGGGGGACCCCAGGGCATGCCTTGGTGGCAGGCACTTTTATCGGCCGTGCCCGTCGTGGCCCTGCTGGTGGGCTTGGTGGTGATCCAGAACCAAATGGATGAAGTCGGCATCCACGAGGTGGCGCAGGTCGATGCCGCCCTGCTGGCCGATGACCTGCCGCCTGCGGCATACTCCGACCCTGGTTTCGTGCAATTTTTAAAAACATCGGGTGGTTCCGATTTCCGGTAAACCCTTTCTCGGTTGAATGCTTTTGCAAGAACGCGCATCCCCTGCAACCCCCTCCCGTAGCCCGACGCCAGCCATCGTGCTGGCGTTGGCGTTGCTGGGCGCTCTGGTCGCGGGGGGGTGGTGGACCATTCGGCAACTGAATGAAGTACCGAGCACCGTCTATGCCACGCCCGATACACCCTATCGCCCAGCAGCCACCAGTATCTCCACCAGCCCCCGCCCGGCCGCGCACCATGGCGAAGGCCCCGGCTGGGAAACCCTGAGCACCCCGCAAAAACTGGCCCTCTACCCCCTGGCCGAGCGCTGGGCCGCCATGAGCGAAGTGCAAAAACGCCGCTGGCTGGCCCTGGCAGGCAGTTTCCATCAGCTGCCTGAAAGCGAGCAAGCCCGTTTGCACGACCGCATGACGGCCTGGGCCAGCCTGAGCGCCCAGCAGCGCATCCAGGCGCGCATCAATTTCGCCGCCCCGCAGCGCCTGCACGTGGACGACAAGCGCTCCCAATGGGATGCCTACCAGGCCTTGAGCAACGAAGAAAAAATGCGCCTGGCCGCCAAGGCAGCCGCCAAACCCCACGGCGCTGCCACCTCCATCCAGCCGGCTGCGCCCAAAAAATTGACCCACGTGCCTGCGGCTACCAAGGCCCCAGGCAACTTGGCCAACCCACCCAAAATTGCCCCGGCCAGTGGCGCCACCGCACGCATTGCCGCGCCCGGTGGCGTGGCCGACAAGCCCCACACTGACGCGCCCCCGGCACCCGCGCCCGCCCCTGCCGCCTCAGAAAGCAGCCCGGCCGCGTCCGACGCAGCCAACGCGCCTGCGCCCGCCCCTGCGCCCAGCGAAAATATTTACATCAACTGAACTGACAGCGCGGCAACGGCTGCGCACCAGCCCCATGCCCACTGGCGCCCCACCCCCGACCCCAACAGCCTTGCCTGCCGCACCCTCCTTGCGGGCCCCCAACCTGTGGCGGCGCATGGCCTGCTGGCTGTATGAGGGCATGCTGATGTTTGGTGTGGTGTTCATTGCCGGTTACCTGTTTGGCACCCTGAGCCAGACCCGCCACGCCCTGGACAACCGGCACCCCCTGCAGGCCTTCTTGTTCGTGGTGTTTGGCATTTACTTTGCGTGGTTTTGGTCCCGGGGCCAGACCCTGGCCATGAAGACCTGGCACATCCGCGTGGTGGATACGCAGGGCCTGCCCATCTCCCAGACACGCGCCTTGCTGCGCTATGCGCTCAGCTGGTTGTGGTTTTTGCCGCCCCTGGCGGCCGTTGCGCCCTTTGATTTGCCTGCGGGCGAAGTGGCGGTGCTCGTGCTGGGCTGGATCTGGTTCTGGGCATTGGCCAGCCGCCTGCACCCCCAACGCCAGTTCTGGCACGACGCCCTGGCGGGCACGCGGTTGGTGCACAGCGAAGCCAAAGCCCCCTGAAACCCGGCCCGTCGAGCACCATGCAAGCACCGCAGGACGCCCCCGCCAACCCCCAAAAAGCCCGCAAAGGCCTCTCGCGCCTGTGGCATGCCACAGGCTATTCACTGGCTGGACTGCGCGCTGCGTGGCACGAGACGGCCTTTCGGCAAGAGGCCCTGGCTGCGCTGGTGTTGCTGCCCTTGTCTGTGTGGCTGGGGCGCCAGTGGATGGAAGTGGCCTTGCTCGCAGGGTCGGTTCTGCTTTTGATGGTGGTGGAGCTGCTCAACACGGGCATCGAAGCGGCCATAGACCGTATCGGGCCGGAGTGGCATCCGCTTTCTAAACGCGCCAAGGACATGGGCAGCGCTGCTGTTTTGCTGGCGCTGCTGTTGTGCATGGGCATTTGGGCGGCAGCCCTGTGGCAAAGGTTTGTGGCATGACGGATCCCGCTTTCTCTCTCTGCGTTTACTGTGGCTCGCGGCCGGGCGAGAACCCCCTGTTCACCGAGGCCGCGCAGGCTGTGGGGCACTGGATTGGCGAACAGGGCGGCCAACTGGTCTACGGGGGCGGCAGCAGCGGCCTGATGGGCGTGGTTGCCCAGGCGACGGTCGCGGCGGGCGGACGGGTGGTGGGGGTGATTCCGCAGGCCCTGGTGGACCGTGAATTGGCCAACCACGCTTGTGACGAGCTGCACATCGTGCAAAACATGCACGAGCGCAAGGCCTTGATGGCCGAGCGCAGCAGCGCCTTTATCGCCTTGCCCGGGGGCATTGGCACGCTGGAAGAGCTGTTCGAGGTCTGGACCTGGCGCCAACTGGGCTACCACGACAAGCCCATAGGCCTGCTCAACATTGCCGGGTATTACGACGCCCTGCTGGGTTTTCTGCAAGGCAGCGTGGCGCAGGGCTTTATGGGCCCCTGGCAGATGGATTTGGTGGAGAGCAGCACCCAGGCCCCTGCCTTGCTGCAGCGCCTGGTGCAGGCCGCGCAAGGCGCACACACCAGCGCGGCGCTGCGCTCGGTCATTTGAGCGCTGGCCGCTGGCAGGCCCTGTCAGATCGCTGATTCGTCCAGATCGCCCGTGCGGATGCGCACCACGCGTTCCACTGGGGTGACAAAAATCTTGCCGTCACCAATTTTGCCGGTGCGCGCCACGTTGACGATGGCGTCCACGCAGCGGTCCAGGTCTTCGGTTTTGACGACCACTTCGACCTTCACCTTGGGCAGAAAGTCCACCACGTATTCCGCACCGCGGTAAAGCTCGGTATGGCCTTTTTGGCGGCCGAAGCCTTTGACTTCGGTGACGGTGAGGCCCGTCACGCCGCATTCTGCCAAGGCTTCGCGCACCTCTTCGAGCTTGAAGGGTTTGATGATGGCGGTGATCATTTTCATGGTGGGATTTCCTTTGAAACGGTGCGATGGGGTTTGTGCTGCTCAGGCGCGAAAGCGCTGGGTGATGGGGTAGCGCCAGTCTTTGCCAAAACTGCGGCGTGTGACGCGGATGCCCAGCGGGGCCTGACGGCGTTTGTATTCGTTGATCTGGATGAGGCGGGTCACACGCTCCACATCGGCCGGCGCAAAGCCTGCGGCAATGATGTCGGCAATGGGCTCGTCGTTTTCCATGTAGCGCTCGACGATGGCGTCCAGCACCTCGTAGGGCGGCAGGCTGTCCTGGTCGGTTTGGTCTGGGCGCAATTCGGCGCTGGGCGGGCGCGTGATGATGCGCTCGGGGATGGGGTTGGCACCCGTACCGTAGGGGTCATGGGCATTGCGCCAGCGCGCCAGCGCAAACACCTGGGTCTTGGGCACGTCTTTGATGGGGGCAAACCCACCGGCCATGTCGCCGTAGAGCGTGCAGTAGCCCGTGGCCAGCTCGCTTTTGTTGCCGGTGGTGAGCACCACGGAGCCAAATTTGTTCGACAAGGCCATGAGCAAGGTGCCGCGGATGCGTGCCTGCAGGTTTTCTTCGGTGGTGTCTTCGGCGCGGCCCGCAAACAAAGGCGCCAGCGCGGCCTTGAACGACTCAAACTGCGGGGCGATGGCGATTTCGTCGTACTGCACGCCCATACGCTGAACCATGTCGCGGGCATCCAGCCAGCTGATGTCTGCCGTGTAGGGCGAAGGCATCATCACCGTGCGGACTTTGTCTGCGCCCAGGGCATCAACGGCAATGGCCAGCACCAAAGCCGAATCCATGCCGCCCGACAGGCCCAGCAGCACGCTGGGGAAACCGTTTTTCCGCACGTAGTCGCGCACGCCCAGCACCAATGCGTCCCACAGATCGGCCTCGGGCGAGGGTTCTGGCGCTACGTTTGCTTCAATTTGGATAGCTTGCGGCGCTTGATGGATCTGCGCAAACAGGCAATTTTCTTGGAAACTGGGCGCCCGGCCTGCCACGTTGCCTGCAGCGTCCAAGACGAAAGAGCGGCCATCGAACACGCACTCGTCCTGCCCGCCCACCAGGTGGGCGTAGGCCAGGGGCAAGCCCGTTTCCTGCACGCGCTGGCGCATGGTGTGCTCACGCTCTTGCCCCTTGCCCTGGTGGAAGGGCGAGGCATTGAGCACCGCCAGCACCTGCGCCCCCGCTTGCATGCAAGCGCGTGCGGGCTCGGGGTGCCAGGCGTCTTCGCAAATGAGCAGGCCCACGCGCAGGCCTTGCACTTCAAACACGCAGGGCGCATCGCCTGCGGCAAAGTAGCGCTGCTCGTCAAAAACCCCTTCGTTGGGCAGCAGGCGCTTGGCGTAGGTTTGCTCAATGCGCCCGTTGCGGATCACGCTGGCGGCATTGAAGCACGCACGCGCTGCGCCTGGCGCGGTGGGCTGCGGGTGGCCCAGCACGATGGCCAAGCCCGCCAAATGGGCCGTGCCCCGCGCAATGCCTTGCACGGCGGCTTCGCAAGCGGCCAGGAATGCAGGGCGCAAATACAGGTCTTCGGCCGCATAGCCGCACAGTGCGAGTTCGGGCGTCAGCAAAAGCTGCGCCCCGGCTGCGTGGGCCTGGTGCGCGGCATCGGCAATGCGGCGCACATTGCCAGGCAGGTCACCGACCACAAAATTAAGCTGCGCAATGCAAAGGGATAGCGTCATGGAATGCCAAAATTCCGCCAATGCGGCAATGAATCGCCCTCACGGGGGTGCTGGCGTTGTGCGGGCGCCAAGCAAAGGTGCGGGGTGGAAACTAAGATTATCACCCGCAGCCAAGCTTCTCGTGAGCCCATGCCATGTTCCCGTGCCAGCAGACCGCCCCGCATAGCCCATGCCGCAGGAATGGGAAACCACCCTTCCATTTGCCGCACAATAAAAAGATGCATACGCTATGCATCATTTAAAATCACCACCATGATGCCCCCACAGCCCGCCCCCACCGACGCCACGCTGGCAGATACCGCCCCGGTGCAAGACGCCGCCCTCACCCAGGCCCTGGCGCGCCCCTACCAGCATGGTTTCACGACCGACATCGAGTCCGACAGCCTGCCGCCGGGCCTGGACGAGGACATCATCCGCGCCATTTCGCGCATCAAGAAAGAGCCGCAGTTTTTGCTCGACTGGCGCCTGGCTGCCTTAAAGCGCTGGCAGGGCATGGAGCGGCCCGACTGGGCGCGGCTGCAGATTGCGCCGATTGATTTCCAGGCCCTGTCGTACTACTCGGCGCCCAAGTCCATGAAGGACAAGCCCAAGAGCCTCGATGAGGTCGATCCCAAGCTGCTGGAAACCTACGAAAAGCTCGGTGTGCCGCTGCACGAGCGCGCGGCGCTGGCCGGCGTGGCGGTGGACGCGGTGTTCGACTCCGTCTCGGTGGGCACCACCTTCCGCCAGCAGTTGGCCGACGTGGGCGTGATTTTTTGTTCGTTCTCGCACGCCGTGCAAAACCACCCCGAGCTGGTCGAGCGCTACCTGGGCTCGGTCGTGCCGCAGAGCGATAACTTCTACGCCGCGCTCAACTCGGCGGTGTTCTCCGACGGCTCCTTCGTCTACATC
>CAZRFF010000093.1:0-6096 GCA_964599265.1 uncultured Simplicispira sp.
AGGCGCTGCTGGAACTGTTGCCCGCGCCCGATCCGCCCCCGCCGCCCGCGCGGGAGATGCTGGTGCTGGCCGCGATTTCGCTGCGCGCCTCGCGGGCCACGTTGAGGTAGTCGACCCGGTAGTGGCGCAGCACGGGCGCATCGGGCATGACGAAAAGGTTGCGCCCCTCCATCTCGTAGCGCATGTTCACCTGCTGCGACAAGCGGTCGAGGATTTCAGGCAGGCTCTGGTCGATGGCCACCATGCTCACGGTGCCTGCAAGGTCGGGGTGCACGTCGATGTTCAGGCGGGCATCCCGGGCAATGGCAAAAAGCAGATTGCGCACGTCCACGTTGTGCACATTGACCGAATACACATCGGCCTTGGGCCGGCCCGGGTTGGGGGGTGGTGGCAACAGGGGTGCTTCGACCAGTGCTGGGGGTTGCCCCGCCGCTGCGGCAGCAGGACGCAAATGTCCTTGCCCTGGAGCGGGGGAGGTGTTGGCGCAGGCCGCCAACCCCAAAGGCAGCAGCACCGCCAACGCCCGCACGCGAACTGCAGATTTCAGGAAGGCAAACGAGCTTGCAAGCATCATGACGGCACCCGTTCGGGATAAGTTTCTGCGCGCAAACGAACCAGAGAGCGCGGCAAAGGTTTGTTGGTCTTCAGGCTGGCAGGCCATTCTTCCAGTTTTTGCGCTGCTTGCACCCGGGTAGCGTAGCGCCCCGCATACACTGCCCACACGGGCGTGGCTTGGCCTTGCGCGCCAGGGTGATAGATCCGGTCTTGCACCCACACCTCGGCATTGGTGTGCTGCGCCAGTTTCAACAAGCGCAAGGCCCCCATGGCGCTGCTGGACAGCCCGATCTGCAACACCCAGAACTCCTGCGCAGGGTCATCAAACACTGCACGGGTGTGCAAAACAGCCTCGCGCAGCGCAGGTGCCAGCAGGGCATAGCGCTGCTCGGCAGCGTGCGGCTCAGGCAAAGGGGCAGCGGCAGGGCGCCCCGCGTCGGCCTGGGCAGGGGGCGGCGGTTCGGAATGTGCCACCGGTGCAGCCGGCGCAACGTCTTCAGGCGCGGAAGCAATCACCGTTGAAGCAAGGGGCGCGGACACAACAGGCACCGCAGCGATGGGCACGGCCGCCACCACCGGCGCTGGTGGCTGTGCCGCAGGCGCCAGTGCCTGCTCACCCAGAGGGCGGTGCTGGCCCAGCCCGTAACCTACGGCCACCCCGGCACCCAACCCCAAACACACCAAGACCAACCACAGCAAAACGCGGCGCCAGCGGGCGCCGGTGGCGGGCTCTGCCGACCCGGCAGCGCTGCCTTGCACCTCACCCACTGCCATGCGCACGTGCTCCCGCCCCACTTGGCTGGCCCCCTGGGCAAACGCCGCCAGCAAAGCCTTGTCCGCAAGCTGGTGGATGGCCCGGATGCGCCCCCCCGAGGCCTCGGCCAGCAAACGCAGCGCCGGGGGCGCAAACAAAGCCCCCCCCTGCCACCCGGCACGGCGCAGACGGTGCTCGATGTAGGCGGCCACGTCGGGGCCATCCAGGGGTTGCAGGGCAAAGCGGTGCACCACCCGGTCACGCACCTGGCGCAGCCGTGGCAGGGCCAGGAGCCCATCCAGTTCAGGCTGGCCAAAGCGCACGATTTGCAGCAGCTTGTGCTGCGCGGTTTCCAGATTGGACAGGAGTTTGATTTCTTCCAGCGACTCGGGCGGCATGGCCTGCGCTTCGTCGATCAGCACCACCGCCCGCCGCCCCTGGGCGTGGCGCTGGAGTAATGCATCCTGGATGGTCAGCACCAGGGGCTGGCCATCTGCCGGTCGTTGCAAGCCCCAATCGGCGATCAGCGATAACAAAATCTCTCGCGGGCCGAACGACGGGTTGGCCAGGTACACCAGATCGACCGGCTCTTGCGCCAGGCGCTGCGCCAACATACGGCACAGCATGGTTTTGCCGCTGCCCACCTCGCCCACGACGACGACGATGCCGTCCTCGTCGAACACCGCATGGTGCAAGGCCTGCAAGATGGCGCCACGGGCCTGCCCCTCAAAAAAGAATTTCCCGTTGGGCGTGATGCCAAACGGTGGCTCACTCAAACGGAAATGTTCCAGGTACAGGGACGACACGTTAAACTCTTTTAGAACCAACAACTTGTGGTTGATTCTTCAGAATAATAGCGAAATATCCCGCTCCGCATGGGCGAACGTAAGGTTTTGTTTCGTGGTTGTGGTGCATAAGCACCACACGCCCGGCTGCGCGGCAAGCCAATCGGCCTTTTATTTGCGCTGCCACACCGCCGCAAAAAAACCATCGGTCTGGTGCCGGTGCGGCCACAGGCGCAGGTAACGGGTGCCGCTGTCGCCGCCGCTGCACAGGCTGTTGGCGCCCTCTACCTTGAGCTGGGTGAGCAATGGCCCTGCGTCCAGCCAGACGAAATCGGGGTGGGCTGCGGCAAAGGCCTCGGCAATGGCTTCGTTTTCTTCCGGCAGCACGCTGCAAGTGGCATAGACCAGGCGCCCGCCCGGTTTGACCAGGCGTGCGGCGCTGGCCAGGATGGCCTGCTGCTTGGCCACGAGCTCTTGCACCGCCTGGGGCGACTGGCGCCACTTGAGGTCGGGGTTGCGGCGCAGCGTACCCAGGCCGGAGCAAGGCGCATCGACCAGCACACGGTCGATCTTGCCCGCCAGGCGTTTGACACGTTCATCGCGCTCGTGCGCAATGGCGGCGGGGTGCACGTTGGACAGGCCGCTGCGCGCCATGCGGGGTTTGAGCGCATCCAGCCGGTGGGCCGACACGTCAAAGGCGTACAGCCGCCCGGTGCTGCGCATGGTTGCCCCGATGGCCAGGGTCTTGCCCCCTGCACCAGCGCAAAAATCCACCACCATTTCACCGCGCTTGGCGTCCAGCAGCAGGGCCAGCAGCTGCGAGCCTTCGTCCTGCACCTCGATGGCGCCGCGCACAAAAGCGGGCAGCTTGGTGAGCGCCGGCTTGCCCTGCACGCGCAGGCCCCAGGGCGAATACGGTGTCGCTACCGTTTTGATCGCTGCCTGCGCCAGCTCTTTCTGCACGGCCTCGCGTTTTTCCTTGAAAGCGTTGACGCGCAGATCCAGCGGCGCACTGGCGGACAGGGATTCCACCAGGGGCCAGAAATCGGCGCCCAGTTGTGCTTTCAAGGGTTCGGCCAGCCATTCGGGCAGGTTGTGGCGGTGGCGCTCCAGCAGTTCGCTCGGATCCACGGCGTCGCAGGCGTCCAGCCACTGTTTTTCACGCTCGTTCAGGGCGGCTTTTAAAAAATCGCGTGCACCCCGCTGGGCCTGGGGCTGGGTGCGGCGTGCTTCTTCGTCCTGCCAGTGGGCAAAACCCAAAATGGCCAGGCGGCGCTCACGCGGGCCGCTGCCCGAGGGCGCCAGGTGCTCGAACAAGAGCTTTTTGCGCAGCACGGTGTAGGTGGTCTCGGCCAGCGCGGCGCGCTCGCGCGGGCCCAGGTTGCGGTGGTCCTTGAAAAAGCGCGACACTACGGCGTCGGCCGGGTGTTCCAGCGTGAGGGTGAGCCGCACCAGTTCGGCGCAGGCTTGCAGTAAGGCGTTGGGATGCATGGGCCCGATTGTCCCACCCTTGCGCGCGCACCGTTCAGCGGCTGAACACCGGTTCGCCCAAGGTGTGTTGCAAACTGCTCGGCACTTCGGCCTGGGCGGCGTCCAGCACCAGCGCGGGGCCGGGCAGGAACAAATCGTTCTCCAGCCGGTGGCACAGGGCCAGGCTTTCTTCGGGTTCCAGGCTGGGCAGATCGACCAGCAGCACATACGCCCGCCGCCGTGGGAATTCGCGCAGGTTTTTGCGCAGCAGCCAGGCCCGTGTGATGGCGCGGTAGCGCGCCAGTTGCGTTTGCAGCTCGGTTTTTTCAAACGCGCTCAGGTCGTGCGCCGATGCACGCGCAAACAGGCTACCGCCCGAGAGTTCCTCCCAAGCCCGCTCTTCGGCCTCCTGGGCGCGCTCCAGGCGCTTGCGCCATTGCTTGTAGGCAGCGGCGTCGTGCTCCATGCCGGGGCGGGACACCTCCAGCTCGGCCAGCGCCTGGCGTGCGGCCCACCAGCGGTGGTCGTCCGCCGCGTCCCACAACCGATCCAGGCATTGCAATTTGCCCGCGCGGTCGTCTTCGGGCAAATGCTGCACCAACCCGCGCAAGGCGCCAGCGTGGCCGGGACTGCGCTCCAGGGCCTGGGCGTACAAAGCGCGCACCGAAGCGCGCGGGTCCAGGTGGCGCATGAGGCGGGCCAGTTCCACCACATCATCGGCACTGCCTTGCGCCAAATTCGCCGTGAGGGTCTGCACACGCACCTGCACCTGGGCCAGCCAGGCGTGGTGCTGCTTCCATTCGGTGGCGTGGTCGCGGCACCATTGCTTGTCAAAGCGCGCGATCCAGCGTTTAGCGTCCGTGCCCAAGAGTTCCAGTGCGCTGCCACGCGACCATTCGGGCAACAACGGTGCCAGCTCCAACGCCTCGATACGGTCGCGCAGGCCGGGGTGGGTGTCGTCCACATCGCTGATGCGGCGCAGGGCCTGGCGCAGCGTGTCGTTGGCAAAACTGGCGTCGGGCAGGCGTGCCAGGCGTTTGCGCAGCGATTGGTATGGCCCCACGGGCAAGGCATTGGTGGCCGCCTTGCTCCAGTGGCGCTCCCAAAAGAAACGGTGCATCCAGGTGCTGCGCACCTCGATTTCGATCAGGGCCGACGCCATGGCTTCGCGCCCCACCAGCTTGCCGGCAATGCGGTCGGCCTCGTACTCGTCCTGCCGGGCCAGGGCAAAACTGCGCGCCGCAAAGCGCGGCAAATACCAGCGCATGAAGCCGCGCGAGACGGTGCCCACCAGCCCATCGTCGCCGCGCAGCCCATGGTTCATGCGCAGCCAGGCCATGCGCGTGCGGTAAATCCAGGCGGCAAAGCGGCCATGGTCGCCGCGCAGGTGGCCGTATTCGTGGCCCAGCACGGCCAGAAAACGCTGGCGGTCCAGCGCCATCAGCAGCGGCAACCCAACGGTGAGGTGGTTGACGGCACCGCCCAGCAGGCCGTAGCGGGGCTGCTGGCGGATGCAGGCGTTGAATTCGTCATTCAGGTACACATGGTGGATGGGCGGGCCCTTGATTTTGCGGCGGATGCGCTCCAGCGACTCGAACAGCGCCGGGGCCTCCACCGCCGTGATCTCCACCCCATCGGGCGGGTCGCTGCGCAGCCACAGCGCCTGCAGGCTGATCCACAGCAGCGACAGCGCACTGATCAACACCATCACCCGGTAGAACTTGAACTGCCCGTCAAGCAGGGGCGGCGCCACCCACACGAGCAGCCCCACCGCCAGGGCCGCGCAGCCCAGCACCCAGGCGTAGCCCAGCGCGGCAAACGCCGCCACGCGCAGGCGGTAGCTGCGGCTGTTTTTGGCGCTGGCCAGCTCGCTCATGCGCACCATGTGGACGAAATCGGCCTGATCCATGTGGCAGCCCTCTCCAGTCGGTTTGAATTATTCAGGCTGCCATGGTACCCGCGCCGGGCGCGGGTGGCGGGCGGTATCAACGGGTGCGGGGCAGCTCCAGCATGGCCTCCAGCCCGCCGCCGGTGGCGTTGCGCAGCACCAGCGTGCCGCCGTGGCGCAGGGCAATGTCGCGCGCAATCGACAGGCCCAACCCCATGCCCCCGCTGGCGCGGTTGCGCGAGGGCTCCAACCGATAGAACGGCTCCATGACGCTGGCCAGTTCCTGCGCCGGCAGGCCGGGGCCATGGTCGCGCACGGTGATGCGCACGGCAGTGCCCAGGTCCAGCACGCTGACCTGCGCGCCGCCGCCATAGCGCAGGGCGTTGCCCACCAGGTTGTCCAGGCAGCGGCGCAATGCACCGGGCCGCACATCCAGGGGGGCGCAAGTGCCGTCCACGGCGATCCCGTGGCCGGTGTCCAGGTAGTCGTCGGCCATGCTGTCGATGAGGGCGCGCACATCGACCTTTGCCAGGGGTTCGGCGTGGGCCGCGCCGCGCAGATGCTCCAGCGTGGCGGTGATCATGGCGTCCATCTCGGCGATGTCGCGGTCCATGCGCTCGCGCTCGCTGGCCTGCGCCAGGGCT
>CAZRFF010000093.1:6106-8095 GCA_964599265.1 uncultured Simplicispira sp.
GCCACGAAGCGGTCACGCTCGGCCAACTGCTGGCGGATGCGCGCCTGCATCTGGTTGAACACCCGGCTGGCCTGGCGGAATTCGCGCGGCCCCTCTTCGGGCACCGGGGGGGTGGCGCCCTCCTGCCCCAGGGCTTGCGCCGCTTCGGCCAGGCGCTGCACGGGCCGCGTCAGCCAGCGTGCCGCCCACCAGGCCGCAGCCACCAGCGCGGCCAGGCGCACGGCAATGTCCAGCACCAGGCCCCAGCGCAGCGGCACGGGTGCCTGGAGCATGCCCAGCAAACCTTGCGGGCCAGGCCCCGGCCCCGCTTGCGCTGGAGGCGGCCCCGGCGGTGGCGCCATGCGCGACATGCCCGGTGGCTGAGGCGGCTGGGGCGGCTGCGGGCGCAGTTCGAACATCAGCGACAAAGCCAGCACATGGCTGGCCAGCACGGCCAGCACCAGCAGCAGCGTGAGGCGCCCGCGCAGCGTGTCGGGCAGCCAGTACCGGTGCGCGCCTAGCGATGGCATCCGATGTGCCCCTGCAGCGACTGCACCTGCAGCAGATAGCCTGCGCCGCGCACGGTGCGGATCATCGAGGGCGCGCAGGCTCCGTCGGCCAGCTTGCCGCGCAGGCGCGAGACCAGCAGGTCGATGCTGCGCTCGAACGCGTCCATGGCGCGGCCGCGCGCCTGCTCCATCAATTGGTCGCGGCTGAAGATGCGCCGGGGCATGCGCAAAAAGGTGCACAGCAGGCGGAATTCGGCGTTGGACAGCGGCACCAGCACCCCTTGCGGCGAGACCAGGTGGCGTTCGACGGTGTGCAGCTCCCAGCCGTCAAAGCGCACCACTTCGTCGGTCAAGGCCTGCGGCTGGCCCGCCGAGCGGCGCAGCACGGTCTGGATGCGCGCCACCAGCTCGCGCGGCTCGAACGGCTTGGTCATGTAGTCGTCGGCGCCCATCTCCAGGCCCAGCACGCGGTCGTAGGGATCACAGCGCGCGGTGAGCATGATGATGGGCAGGGCCGAGCGCTGGCGCACCTCGCGCGCCAGGGTGATGCCGTCTTCGCCCGGCAGCATCACGTCCAGCACCAGCAGATCGACGCTGTGCTGCGCCATCTGCTCGCGCATGGACGCACCATCGTGCGCCGCCAGGGCCTCAAAGCCAAAGCGGCGCAGGTAGTCGGTCAAGAGTGCCGTGATGTCGGCGTCGTCGTCCACGACCAGAACGGTGTGCATCTCTCGTCTCGCAAAGTGCGCAATCGGGCCAGTGTAGGCAAGCCCCTGGCCGCCATGGCGGCGAACTGGCGGGTGTTCGCCCGGCTTTTTCAGGCTTGAAACCGGGCTTTGTATCAGCGCCGGTACAAACAGGACAAACCCCCTTGACATGCCCCGCCAAGAATCAAGCCAGGCTCCCAGCCCTCCTGGCAGCCAACAACCCAGGAAAGAAAGGAATGACTATGACGAGCATCTCAAGCATCAGCAGTGCATGGTCGGGCATGGGCATGCAACGCAGCCAGCGTGCTGCCCCATCGCCCGAGCGCCTGATGTCCAAGATCGACACCGACCAAAGCGGTGGCATCGACAACACCGAGTTGCAAGGCCTGCTGGACAAGGTGGCCAAAAAAACCGGCACGCAGCTCAGCGCCTCCGACGTGCTGACCCAGTTCGACGCCGATGGCAACGGCCAGCTCAGCAGCGACGAGCTGGGCAAGACGATGCAAAGCATCCTGCCACCGCCCTCGACCATGGACTTTGCGCAGCAACGCGCGTCCAGCAGCGGCCAGGCGGGCGACGACCTGTTCAGCAAGGTGGACAGCGATGGCGACGGCAGCGTCAGCAAGGACGAACTGCAGGCCCTGCTGGAGAAGATGTCCGGCGGCACCGCCAGCCAGACCGGCGTGGGCAGCGACGACGCCTTTGCCGCGCTGGACACCGACGGCGACGGCAGCCTCACCCAGGCCGAGTTCGATGCCGGCCGCCCCACAGGCCAGGGCGGCCATGGCGGCGGC
>CAZRFF010000094.1:0-8028 GCA_964599265.1 uncultured Simplicispira sp.
TGCGGTACTTCTCAAAAATATTTTTCAGCAAAGCCTCGGCGGCCAGGGGCCGGCCAGGCAGTTCGGCCACCGAGGGGAAGCCATCGCCGTCCACATGCGCCAGCAGCAGGCGGCGGCCGTTTTCTGTGGTGGTGTCAGGAACGGGCAGGGCGGGCAGGCGCAGGCTTTGCTGCAGGAAAGCAAAGGGATCGACGATCCAGCGCGCCTGCTCCGTGCCAGGGATTTCATACAGCACGTTGGGGTCGAGCACAAAGCCCCCCCAGGGGGTGATGGCGCCGCCGACCAAGGTTTGCCCCCGCGGATCGCGCAGGGCAATCAATGGCTGGGCTTGCGCGGCCATGGCAGGGGTCAGGCGCACCAGGTCGGTTTGCCGCCCGGGTGGGGGTGGCGGGTTTTCCAGGCCCATCAGGGGGCTGGTGGTGCTGGGTTGGAGTGTGGTGGGCGCGTTGCTGCCCTCGCGCAGGACGCCTAATTTCTGGGTTAAAGAACGTTCCAAGGGCATGCCCCAATCGCCAATGATGGCCAGGGGCATGCCTTCGTCCAGGCGCTCTTGCAGCCAGCGGCCCAGGGATGCGTGGAGCTGCTGGGGGATGTAGCCCGAGAACCAGGTCACCACGCCGGCGTAGCGGTCTTGCTGCACGGCTGTGGGCAAGGGCTTGCGCACATCGGCGTAGTCCACCACATAGCCCATGTGGTTGAGCGGCATTTGCAGGTAGCGGTGGGCGTTGGTGTAGTTCAGGGCCGCGGCTTCCGTGCCGCTGTACAGCACCAATACCCGCCGCGCCACCGGCTCGATGCTTCCCTCGCCCACCGAAGACAGATCGGCATCGCTCACCCACGGCGTGAAGCCCGCCTGCGCAATGCGCTGTGCCGTGGCACGGGTGAGGGCGCGGTCGTGGGGCGGCACGTAGTCGATCACCAGCACCGGCAGGCGGTACTGCTCGCGCACCGTCTGCAACTGGCCCAGCAGCCAGGTGCGGTCGGTATCGGGCACTTCTTCGTAGCGGCGGGCTGCCTGGTTCCAGCGGCGGTACAGCGACTCGGCCGCCACCATCTCAACCTGCTTGTGCACCAGGGGAAGAATGTCAAACCCCCGGTTAAGCACCAGGCGGATGCCAGGAAAGTGCTGGTGCAAGGTGCCAATCAGGCGCACCAGGCCTTGCTGCTGGGCCTGTTCATCAAAGGCTGTGGCCAGGCGGTACGAATCCAGCGTGTCGAGGAAAAAACCACGGAACCCCTGCTTCCACAGCGGCGCAATCACGCGGTCGGCAAAAAAATCAGCCCAGCCGGGGGCGGCCTGGTCGATCAGGTCCGAACCCCAGGCAGCGTTGCTGCCGATTTTCCAGGCGGCAGGAATGTCTTTGTCGTAAGCGCGTGAGCGCAGCACCTCGCCCACCGAGGCGTAGGCGTAAAACGTGGTGCCCGCCCACTGGGGCAGCGCCTGGGCGCCCAGATGGTCTGGGTCTACCACCACGGTATCAAAGGCCCGAAAATCGGCCAGTCGGTCTGGCGTGCCGTAATACAGCGCCACGGCGGGCGCTGCCTGTGCCGAAAAAGGCAGGTACAGTGCCAGTGCTAGGCAACCAGCGCAGCGCCGGATCCACCCTGTGTACGCAGGGCGCAGGCGGACAAAAAGGGTGGATAGAAAATCGAACAAAAAACCAACCTGAAGAAGTCGGCACCATGCCGACAGAGAAGGCAGCGGGCTGGTGGTATGGAGAAGCGGAAATTGTTGCTAATCGCAACAGTAATTTTAAGTTGATTTGATAAGTTTTACCTATTTATCAATTGTTAAATATCTATAACTGTTATTGGGCAAACGGACAGACATGGGCACAGTTTTGGTCACCGGCGGGGCCGGCTACATTGGTTCGCACACCTGCGTTGCACTGGCGCAAGCCGGGTTTTCGACCCTGGTGTTGGACAATTTTTCCAACAGCCGCCCCGATGTGCTGCAGCGTGTGGAGCGCCTCACCGGCCAGCCGCAGGCCTGGGTGCAGGGCGATGTGCGCGATGCGGCCCTGTTGCAAACGCTGTTCGAGCGCCACACCATCAGCGCCGTCATTCACTTTGCGGCCCTCAAGGCGGTGGGTGAGTCGGTGCAAGAGCCCCTGCGCTACTACGACAACAACGTTGCCGGGACGGTGACCTTGCTGCAGGCCATGCAGAAAGCCGAGGTACGCACCCTGGTGTTCTCATCCTCGGCCACGGTGTATGGCGACCCGGCCACATTGCCCATCCGCGAGGACTTTCCCCTCTCGGCCACCAACCCCTACGGCTGGACCAAGCTCATGATGGAGCAGGTGCTGGCCGATGTGGACGCTGCCGAGCCCGGCCAATGGCGGCTGGCACGGCTGCGCTATTTCAACCCCGTGGGCGCGCACGAAAGCGGCCTCATCGGCGAAGACCCGCAGGGCATTCCCAACAACCTCATGCCCTACGTGGCCCAGGTGGCGGTGGGCCAGCGCGAGCGCCTGAGCGTGTACGGCAACGACTACCCCACGGCGGACGGTACGGGCGTGCGCGACTACATCCACGTGAGTGATCTGGCCGAAGGGCATGTGGCGGCCCTGCGCTACCTGGCGCAGCACCCTGGGCTATTGACCGTGAACCTGGGCACGGGCTGCCCCGTGTCGGTGCTGGAGATGGTGCGCGCCTTCGAGCAGGCCAGCGGCCGCCCCGTGCCTTACCAGGTGGTGGCACGCCGCCCCGGCGACGTCGCCTCCTGCTGGGCCGACCCCAGTCTGGCGCAGCAACTGCTGGGCTGGCGCGCGCAGCATGGCGTGCAGCGCATGTGCGAGGATGTTTGGCGTTGGCAGAGCGGCGAGGCCAGCAGGGCGGGAGGGGCGTAACACGCCAAAATGCAGCTTTTGCAACGCCCGCAATAGCGCTTGTATGGGATGCCGCTTGTATGACGCCCGAAACCCAGGCCCGACAAAAAATTGATGACCGCCTTGTCGCTGCAGGGTGGTGCATTCAAGACATCGAACAACTTGACTTGGGCGCGGGCGCAAGAAGAAGGAAACCTCATGATTGCATTGCAGGATGCAGGTGCGGATTTGACCCGTCAGCTCATGGATTGGGCATTGCCCCAGACGGAGTCTCCTGGCCTTGAAACCAAGCGGGTGTCTGGCAAGATGGTTGGTAAGGCGCTGGAGACGGTGTGCGCCTTTGCCAATACCAATGGCGGTTGGCTGCTGCTGGGCGTTGAGGATGCTGGCAAGGCCCAGGGCCGTGACCGCCTGTTCGGCATTGACGAAAACCCGGAGGCGGTGGATGAACTACTACGCAAGCTGAGTACGCACCATTTGCCGGTGGTCGAAGGCGTGGTGGGTTTTCGCCTGCACATCCCCTTGCGCGATGGCACGCAAGGGGTTGTCGTGGCGTTGCATGTGCGGGTGAGCGACAAGGTGCACTCCATCCTGGATGACGGCACCTGGACGCGCGGGCAGGCCAGCAACCGCGAAATGAATGCCACCGAAATCACAGAGCTGTCGTACCGGCGTGGGGTGCGCAGCGCGGAGTCGGAGCCGGTGGATGTCGATTTCGAGTTGCTGGATACCGAAACCTGGCGGGTATTCGTTCGTGCGCGCGGTTTGGCTGCGACAGGCATTGCCGACCAGTTGTATCGCATCGGCTTGGCCAAGAAGGTGGGAGGCGAGTTGCGCCCGCTGCGCGCGGCAGTGCTGCTCTTTGCTGATTATCCAGGTGCCGTGTTGGCGGCAACTGGGACACGGGCGGATGTCCGTGTCTTTCACTACAAGGGCACGCAGATCGAGTCTGGAGCGGTGCCCAATTTGAAAAAGCAGCCCAAAACTTTGTCGGGGCCGCTGTACCGGCTGATTGAAGAAGCACATGCGTATGTGCTGGATGCGTTGGCCGAGGGTTTGACACTGGCGCGTTCGGGGTTTCAGACGGTGCACCGCTACCCCGAGCGGGTGGTCAAGGAGGCCATTACCAACGCCGTGATTCATCGGGACTACCGCCTCAATCGTGACATTCGTATCTTGATTTTCGACAACCGTATCGAGGTGCTGAGTCCGGGGCTGTTTCCGGGGCGCATCACGGCTGCCACCGTGCATCGCCTGGGCTCTTTCGCACGCAATGGGCTCATCGCCAGCAATTTGCGCGAGTTTCCGGTGCCCCCCAATGTCGATGCGGGCGAGGGGGTGAAGATGATGTTCAACCTGATGCGCGCAGAGAACCTGTATCCACCGCAGTACCGTGAATTACGGGAGCAGGCCCAGGAGGCGATTTCGGTCACACTGCTCAATGAAGAGAGCCCTTCCATCTGGGCGCAGGTCAGCGATTGGGTGGATCGCAAGGGCTTTATCAGCAACCGGGATCTGTGCCAGATCGCCACGCTGGATACGCTCAAGGCATCGAGGCAACTCAAACGCTGGGTGGAACAGGGTCTGCTGGTGAGCAATCAGGCGGTGGGAACGAAGAACCGGGTCTATCTCAAGCCCGGCACTCAGGAAGGAGCGGATGGGCTGGATTTGCTATCACAGGCATCTGAAAGCAAATTCAATATAGATAAAAATTCTTTGTAAATCAATGGGTTGCATGTTTTTTTGTTTTCAGGGGGCCAGCCCATCCTGAAAGGCATCTGCAGCGGATGCAGGCAAAAGTGCAGGTTCTTGGTTCGAAGGCTCACCTGAATCGGGCTGCTGCCGTGGTGGCCGATAAACCTCACGCTTGCCTGTGGGGCGTATGGCGTACCTCGTCTGTAGGCAGCGGTTTGTTTGCTTTTACGTTGGAAAACAAATTTTCAAAACGAAAAAAATCTTTGCAAAACAATTGGTTAGAGATTTTTTTGTTTTCCGACGATAACCTGACGTAGTTTTTTCATGAACATCTCCACCCTCGTCCAGAAAGCCTAGAACTTCTGTCGCACCTTGCGTGACGATGGTGTTTCGGGACGTGGCGGAGGGATGGGCGCACAAGCGCAACCCCAGGCCGCAACCTGCATGGGCTTGGCGCTTGTCGATCCAACGCCCATCCCCGTGGTATCTTGCACCCTTGTTCTTCAACGACTGAGTCTTTGCGCATGCTTGCCAAACGCATCATCCCCTGCCTGGACGTGACCGGTGGTCGCGTGGTCAAAGGTGTTAATTTCGTGGAACTGCGCGATGCGGGGGATCCCGTGGAAATCGCTGCGCGTTACAACGCCCAAGGGGCCGATGAGCTCACGTTCCTGGACATTACCGCCACCAGCGATGGGCGCGACTTGATTTTGCACATCATCGAGGCCGTGGCCAGCCAGGTGTTCATTCCCCTCACGGTGGGTGGCGGGGTGCGCACGGTGGACGATGTGCGCCGTTTGCTCAATGCGGGTGCGGACAAGACCAGTTTCAACTCTGCCGCCATTGCCAACCCTGACGTCATCAATGCGGCCAGCAGCAAATACGGCGCGCAGTGCATCGTCGTGGCCATTGACGCCAAGCGGCGCCAGGGCGCCGAGGTGGCCGAGCGTGGCGAAGGCTGGGATGTATACAGCCATGGTGGCCGTAAAAATACGGGGCTGGACGCTGTGCAGTGGGCCACGGAGATGGCGCGGCGCGGTGCGGGCGAGATTTTGCTCACCAGCATGGACCGCGACGGTACCAAGGCCGGTTTTGATTTGCAGCTCACGCGGGCAGTGAGCGATGCCGTGCCCGTGCCGGTGATCGCCTCGGGCGGGGTCGGCAATCTGGATCATCTGGCCGACGGCATCCAGCTCGGCGGCGCCGATGCGGTGCTGGCGGCCAGCATCTTCCACTACGGCGAATACACCGTGGAGCAGGCCAAGCGCCACATGCGTGAGCGCGGCATTCCGGTGCGGCTGTAAGCGGGGTCAGTCCCGCGTCACGCGCAGCACTTCTTCGCGGGTGGTCACGCCTGCGGCAATCAGGCGTTCACCGTCGTCGCGCATGAGCTGCATGCCGCCGGCCAGGGCGGCTGCGCGGATGTCGGCCTCGGCGGCCTGGTTGTGGATGAGCGCGCGCAGGCCTTCATCCACCACCAGCATCTCAAACAGGCCTGTGCGCCCCGCGTAGCCTTGGTGGCCGCAGGCATCGCAGCCCTGGCCCTGGCAGTTGTGGCAGACCTTGCGCACCAGGCGCTGGGCCAGCACGCCCAGCAGGGACGAGGACAGCAGGAAGGGCTCCACGCCCATGTCGGTCAGGCGCGTGACGGCGCTGGCGGCGTCGTTGGTGTGCAGCGTGGCCAGCACTAGGTGGCCGGTGAGCGAGGCCTGGATGGCGATTTGCGCGGTTTCAAAGTCGCGGATTTCGCCGATCATGATCACGTCTGGATCCTGGCGCAAGATGGCGCGCAGGGCCTTGGCGAAGGTGAGGTCGATTTTGGCGTTGACCTGTGTCTGGCCGATGCCGGGCAGCTCGTATTCGATGGGGTCTTCCACCGTCATGATGTTGCTGCGGGTGGCGTCCAGGCGCGAGAGCGCGGCGTACAGCGTGGTCGTCTTGCCCGAGCCCGTGGGGCCGGTCACGAGCACGATGCCGTGCGGCTGCCCGATCAGGCCGGTGAAGCGGCGCAGCGTGTCGCCCTGCATGCCCACGGCCTCCAGGCTCAGCTTGCTCTCGCTCTTGTCCAAGAGGCGCAGCACGGCGCGCTCACCGTGCGCACTCGGGAGGGTGGAGACGCGCACGTCGATGGCCCTTGTCCCTAAGCGCAGGCTGATGCGGCCGTCCTGCGGCAGGCGCTTTTCGGAGATGTCGAGCTCGGCCATGATCTTCAGGCGCGAGATCAGCGCGGCGTGCAGCGCGCGGTTGGGCTGCACCACCTCGCGCAGCGTGCCGTCCACGCGAAAGCGCACGCTGCTGTGGCGCTCGTAGGGTTCGATGTGGATGTCGCTGGCGCCGTCGCGCGCGGCCTGTGTGAGCAGGGCGTTGAGCATGCGGATGATGGGCGCATCGTCGGCGGCCTCCAGCAGGTCTTCCACCGCCGGTAGCTCTTGCATCATGCGCGAGAGGTCGGCGCCTTCTTCGACTTCACTCACCACGGTGGCCGCGCTCGATTCGCCCTGTGCATAGGCTGCGCTGATGCGCTGGGCCAGCGTGGGCGCATCCAGCATCTGCAGGTGGCGCACGCCGTGCTTGCGCAGCACTTCACCCAAAAACGCCAGGTCGGGCGTGGGGCCGTGCCAGAGCACGGACTGCTGGCCGTCGTCTTCCAGCAGCAGCTGGGCCGTGCGGGCAAAGGCGTAGGGCAGGGGGTGGCGCATGGCAGGGGGCGAAATGGATGGGTGGTGCGAAACGGCAGGGCAGTGCTAGAGGGCGGATCAGGGTTTGTTCTGGGCCACCACGGCCTCCAGCGCCAACGCACGAACCCGGGTAGCAGCAGCATCGGCGCGTTGGGCGGTGGTGTAGGGGCCTACGCGGATGCGGGTGCGTTGCCCGCGGTTGGTGTCCAGCGCCTGGGCCACCACGGGCAGGCCTGCCTTGCGCAGTTTGGTTTGCGTGCTTTTGGCTTTGCTGCCGGGGGTGTAAACGCCCACGTTGACGTAGTAGGTGGCGGGCGCTGGTGTGGGGGCGCTGGCCGCTGTGGGCGTGGGGGCGGCGGCTGGCGGCAGTGCCATGGGCGTTGCCAGGGGGGCTGCAGCGGGGCTGGGCGGGGCCAATGCGGGCGCCGGGACCACCGGGGCCATCGGGACGGGGGCCGCTGGCGTTGCAGAGGTAGGGGCTGCGGGGGCCGTGTCCGCGCCAGATGCAGGCGGGGTGCTGCGCTCCAGGGGTGGCAGTATGGGCGCACCCTTGACCGACCCCAGTATCCCCCCGGATGAGGGCTGTGCCTGTTGCTGCAGGGCGCGGATGGCTTCGTAGCGGTCCACCATGAGGGCGTCGCTGGCTGCGGCGTCGCGCACGACCACGGGGCGAAGGAAGACCATCAAATTGGTTTTTTTGCGGGCGCGGTTTTCGCTGCGGAACAGGTTGCCCACAATGGGCACGTCGCCCAGCAGGGGCACTTTGTCTTCAGCCTGGGCGTAGCTGTCTTCGAGCAGGCCGCCGAGCACGATGATGCTGCCGT
>CAZRFF010000095.1:0-8011 GCA_964599265.1 uncultured Simplicispira sp.
CACGCGGCGCACGGCCTGGTCGATGGCGCCGAAGATGCTGGCGCCGTTGGCGTCCAGCATCTCGATGCGCACGCGGTCGCCAAAGCGCATGAAGGGCGTTTGCGGCGCGCCGGTTTCGATGGTCTCGAACATGCGCACTTCCGCCAGGCAGCAGTAGCCCACGCCGCCATTCGCCACGCTGGAGCCGTGCAGGCTGCCCTGCTTGTTCGACACCGTGCCCGAGCCGACGATGGAGCCCGCGGCCATGGCGCGCGTCTTGGTCACATGCGCCACCAGTTGCGCGAAGGAGAACTGCATGTCCTCGCCCGCGTTGGGCCGACCAAAGGGCTGGCCGTTGAGCTGCACCTGCAGCGGCAGGTGCAGCTTGTCGCCCTGCCAGGCGCTGCCCAGCTCGTCGGGCGTGACGGCCACGGGCGAAAAGGCGCTCGCCGGCTTGCTCTGGAAAAAGCCGAACCCCTTGGCCAGCTCGGCCGGGATCAGTCCGCGCAGGCTCACGTCGTTGACCAGCATGACGAGGCGGATCGCGCGCGAGGCCTGCTCGGCGTTCGCACCCAGCGGCAGGTCGCCGGTGACGACGGCCACCTCGGCCTCGAAGTCGATGCCCCAGTCTTCGCTCAGCGCGTCGATGGCATCGCGCGGTCCGACGAAGCTGTCCGAGCCGCCCTGGTACATCAGCGGATCGGTGTAGAAGCTCGCCGGCACCTCGGCATGGCGGGCCTTGCGCACCAGTTCGACGTGGTTCAGGTAGGCCGAACCATCGGCCCACTGGTAGGCGCGCGGCAGCGGGCTGTGGCAGGCGCTGGCGTCAAACGGCTGGCTGCCTTCCTGGGTGCCGACGTTGAGCGCGTCCGAGATGGTTTGCAACGCGGGCGCGCAGCGCTCCCAGTCGTCCAGCGCGGCCTGCAGCGTGCGCGCAATGGCGGGGACGGCAATGCAGCGGGTGAGATCGCGGCTGACGACGACGAGCGTGCCGTCGCGCCCGCCTTGCTTCAGGGTGGCGAATTTCATGGCTTCCGTCTCCTGAATCAGTGGTTCATGCCCCAGCTACCGTCGTGCATCCACGCGGCCTGCTTGGGCGCCTTCTTGGTGCGCGCCCATTCGTTGATCATGTCCCACTTGACGTCGTCCAGCGCCTTCATCATCTCGGGCGTGCCGGTGTTGACAGCCAGCTCCAGGCGGTGGCCGCTGGGGTCGCGGAAGTAGATGGACTTGAAGATGGTGTGGTCGGTGGGGCCAATGACCTGGATGCCGTCGGCCTCCAGCCGCTTTTTGGCATCCAGCATTTCTTCCATGCTGCCGACTTCAAAGGCGATGTGCTGCGTCCAGGCGGGCGTGTTGCGGTCGCGGTCCATTTCGGGGCTGTTGGGCAGCTCAAAGAAGGCCAGCACGTTGCCGCTGCCGGCGTCCAGAAAAATGTGCATGTACGGGTCGGCGTCACCGGTCGAAGGCACCTTGTCTTCGGCGATGGCCAGCACGAAGCCCATGTTCAGGTACTTGGCGTACCACTCCACAGTCTGCTTGGCATCTTTGCAGCGGTAGGCGACGTGGTGGAATTTTTTGATCTGCATGGCGTAAGGTCTCCTGAATGCACGCACCCTGAACGAATCCGGTGAGGGGCCGCGGGCACGGGGCGGCCGATCGCACTGTCGCTATTACAGGCCCAATCCATTTATCATTCAAACGGTTTTTTTTAATCCATTGATCGTTTTTTATGATGAATGTAAGCCTGCGCCAATTGCGCGCTCTGGTGGCGCTGGCGCGCACGGGCAGTTTCACGCAGGCGGCAGCCACCCTGCACATCACGCAGTCGGCGCTCAGCGGCCTCATCAAAGAGCTGGAGGGCAGCCTGGGCGTGCGCCTGGTGGACCGCAACACGCGCAGCGCCGAGCTCACAGCCGTGGGGCGCGAGTTTGTGCCCCTGGTGCAAAAAATCCTGCAAGACCTCGATGGCGCCCTGGCCAGTGTGGACGACCTGAAGGCTCTGCGCAAAGGCGTGCTGCGCCTGGCCGCGCCCCAGCTCATGGCCTGCACGCTGCTGCCCGACGTGATTGCAGCCTACCGCGCGCAACACCCCGATGTGCAGGTGCGCCTGACGGACTGCGGCGTGGAGCAGGTGCTCACGCGTGTGGCGGCTGGCGAGGTGGATTTAGGCATAGGCCCGGAACGCGCGGCCATGCCGGGGGTGAACGCCCTGCCCTTGTTCGAGATGCCCTTCATGGTGGTCTTTCCACGCGGTCACGCGCTGGAAAAATTGCCACGCATCCGCTGGGAAGACGCCATGGCCCACCCCTTTATCGCCCTGCAGGGCCAGTTCACCGAACGCCTGGCGCTCGACCTGCACGTGGCCCCGCAGCACCTGACACTGCATCCGGGCAATGAAGTGGCTTTCATGACCACCGCGCTGAGCATGGTGAGCGCAGGCCTGGGTGTGACGGCCTGCCTGCCTTACGCCATGTCGCTGGTACGCCTGCACCAGCTGCAAATCCGCCCCCTGCACGAACCCGAGCTGCAGCGCCGGTTTCAGGTGTACCGCCGCGCACAGGCCACGCTGTCGCCTGCAGCGGAGCAGTTCATGGGGTTTTTATTCCGCTACGTGGCCGCGCACGGGTGGGGGGCGGCGGCACCTTGAGGTGCTGCGCAACGCGCATCCACACCGCCGATTTGTGCCTGCAGCCCCACCGTCTCGCCCACCATGATGAGCGCGGGCGGGCGCACGCCATGCTGCACGCTGAGGTCGGGCAGAGTCTGCAAGGTGCCGACGACGGTGCGCTGCCCGGGCTGCGTGGCGCGCTCGACCAGGGCGGCAGGGGTGGTGGCAGGCAGGCCGTGGGCGATGAGCTGGGCGCAGATGGTGGGCAAGGTGCCCATGCCCATGTAGATCACCACAGTCTGGCGCGGCCGGGCCAGGGCGGCCCAATCGAGGTCTACCGTCCGTTCGTCACCTTCTCCCTGCAAATGGCCGGTGGCCAGCACCAGCATGCAGGCATGGTCGCGGTGCGTCAGCGGGATGCCGCTGTAAGCCGCGGCCCCCTGGGCGGCGCTGATGCCCGGAACGATTTCGCACGCAATGCCGGCGGCCATGAGCGCCTGCACCTCTTCACCGCCCCGCCCGAAAATATAGGGGTCGCCGCCTTTGAGGCGCACGAGGGAGCGGCCGCTGCGCGCCAGACGGATCATCAGCGCGATGATGTCCTCTTGCGGCAGGCTGTGGTTGCTGCTCTGCTTGCCCACATAGATGCGTTCGGCGCTGGCGGGCACCAGGTCCAGCACCGGCTGAGAAACCAGGTTGTCGTACAGAACCAGGCTGGCCTGTGCCAGCACCCGGGCTGCCTTGACGGTCAGAAGATCAGCGTCACCGGGCCCGGCGCCCACCAAAATAACGCGCCCCCAAGAAGCCGTGGAAGGCTCCGCAGGCACAAGCGCCGACGCATCGTCTTGGCCAATCTCTTTGCCGCAGGCGGCAGGGTGGGAAAAATCCATCGGGACTCCGAAGGTGAATCAAAAACGCACGGACACAAACCCGGCAGACTGGAATTGTCCGAAGGGTTTACCCGTATGTTCTTGATGAACATCAAGGATTTTAAAATGCATTCCAGTGATTATCCAGACGCGCCCGCCGTTGTCTGGCAGAGCCCCCCAGTCACTTGAGTGCCGTACCCTGATATTCCCATGCCGACTTTTTTATTTTCTGGCACTTTGCAACGCTTGGCACTGCCCCTGGCCCTGCCCTTTGCATTGTTCTTCAGCCCCATGTCCAGCGCCCAGGATGCACCCAGCGCACAGCGCCAGGCGGCGTTGGTACGCATGGTGCGCCAAGACTGCGGTTCCTGCCACGGTCTGCACCTGACGGGCGGCCTGGGCCCCGCGCTCACGCGCGAGGCGCTGGCCGACAAACCCCTCGATTCCATGGCCGCCACCATCTACGGCGGCCGCCCCGGCACCCCCATGGCCCCGTGGAAGGCCATGCTCAGCGAGGCCGAGGCCTTGTGGATCGCTCAGCAATTGATGGCCGGTTTTCCCGAGCCCTCCAAGGACACCCCATGAAACGCCGTGACTGCCTCGCCCTGCTGGGCGCTTCTTCGCTCTTTTTGGCAGGCTGTGCCAGCACCCCTGCCCGCATGGGCACGGGGGATTTGGGGGTGGTCATCGCCCGCTCCACAGGCACGCTGGCCATCGTCAACACCAGCACCCGCCAGTTGCTGGGGCAGGTGACCGGCTTGGGCGACCTCTCGCACGCATCCGTTGTTTTCTCCCGCGACGCCCGTTACGCCTTTGTCTTTGGGCGCGATGGTGCGCTCACGAAGGTCGATCTGCTCACCCAACGCACCGTTGGCCGTGTGATGCAAGCGGGCAACTCCATCGGAGGCGCCATCAGCGCCGACGGCCGCCTGGTGGTAGCGCAAAACTACACGCCCGGCGGCATCAAGGCCTTCAACGCCGAAACCCTGGAACTGGTGGCCGACGTGCCCGCCGAATACGAGCCCGGCAAGCGCTCACGCATCGTCGGCCTGGTCGATTTGCCGGGGCAACGCTTTGCCTACAGCCTGTTCGACGCCAACGCCATCTGGATCACCGACCTGTCCAACCCAGAGCGCCCCACCACCACCAAGCTGCCCGACATCGGCCGCCAGCCCTACGACGCGCTGGTCACGCCCAACGGCCGCCACTACATCGCCGGCCTGTTTGGCGAGGACGGCCTGGCCATGCTGGACCTGTGGGAGGAAAAGCCCCAGGTACGCCGCATCCTCGCGGGCTACGGCCGGGGTCAGGAGCCGCTGCCGGTCTACAAGATGCCGCACCTGCGCGGCTGGGCCGTGGCCGGGCGCCGCGCCTACCTACCCGCCATCGGCCGCCACGAGGTGCTGGTCGTGGACACCGACACCTGGCAAGAAATAGGCCGCATTCCCGTGGCGGGACAACCGGTTTTCGTCATGGCCCGGCCCGACGGCCGCCAGGTGTGGGTGAACTTCTCGGTGCCCGACTACCACCGCGTGCAGGTCATCGACACCACCGCACAGAAAATCGTGCGCACCTTGGAGCCCGGAAAGGCCGTGCTGCACATGGAGTTCACGCCGCGCGGGGAGTCGGTCTGGATCAGCTCGCGCGACGACCACCGCGTGAGCGTGATCGACACCCAATCTTTTGCCACCCAGGCCACCCTCACGGTCGATTCCCCCAGCGGCATTTTCTTCACGTCCCGCGCAGCGCGGGTGGGGTTCTGATGGCCGTGGACAACACTTTGCGCCTGGCCCTGCTCAATCCCTGGCAACGGGGATTTCCTTTGGTGCGCGAGCCCTTTGCGCACATCGGCGCCACCGTGGGTTTGCCGGCACAGGCCGTGCTGGCGGCTTATGCGCAATTGCAGCAAGAAGGCGCTTTAAGCAGGATTGGCGGTGTGTTCGCAGGCAATGCAGGCGGCGCTGCACTGCTGGCCGCCATGGCCGTCCCGGCAGAGCGCCTGGACGCCGTTGCCGCCGTGGTGTCCAACCACCCTGGCGTGAACCACAACTACCAGCGCGAACACCGCCACAACCTCTGGTTCGTCATGACGGGGCAAGACGATGGCGCCGTGCGCGCCGCCATGCAGTCCCTGGAAGGCACCACGGGCCTGCCTGCCCTGCAACTGCGCATGCAGCGCGCTTACCGCATCGATCTGGGGTTTGACCTGCGCGGCAGCACGGCCCCCACGCCCATGACCGCCACACCGGAAGCTTCGCCCGTCACTCCAGCCGACCAGCCGCTGGCGGCATTGCTGGAGGAAGGCCTGCCTTTGGTTGAACGCCCTTTTGACGCCTTGGCCCAAACCCTGGGCCGCACGCTGGAATCCGTGCTGTGTACGCTGCAGCAGTGGCTGGACCAGGGCACGGTGCGGCGCATTGGCGCCATCGTGCGCCACCACGAGTTGGGGTTTGATGCCAACGCGATGACGGTGTTCAACATCCCTGATGCACAGGTAGATGCCTGCGGTGAAGCGCTGGCGCAGGTGCGCGGCGTGACCCTGGCCTACCGCCGTGAACGCGCCGTCGGCTGGCCTTACAACCTGTACTGCATGGTGCATGGCCGCGACCGCGCCGCCGTGCGGGACGTGATCGTACGCGCCATCGCCACCGCCGGCCTCGGGCAGTATCCGCACGAGGTGCTGTTCTCATGCCGCCGCTTCAAGCAGACCGGCCCGCGGCGCTTCCGCGCACTGCCCCCCGCCACGGCCCCGGACGCCGCCGCCACACCGGAGGTGCTCGATGCTGTCGCCGGATGACGCCCGCCTGCTCGAACGCCTGCACGGCGATCTGCCGCTGACCGAGCGGCCCTTCGCCGACGTGGCTGCCGAATTCGGCTGGACCGAGGGATACGTGATCGACCGGCTCACGGCCCTGCTGGACAGCGGCATGCTCACGCGCTTCGGGCCGTTGTTCCAGATCGAGCGCGCGGGCGGCTTGTTCGTGCTCGCCGCCATGGCTGTTCCCGAGGAACGCTTTGAAGCCGTCACGGCCCAGGTCAACGCCCACCCCGAGATCGCGCACAACTACCGGCGCGACCATGCGCTCAATATGTGGTTCGTCCTGGGCACGGAAACACCCGCACAGTGCCAGGAAACCATTGCACGCATCGAAGCCGAAACGGGTTTGCCCGTGCTGGCCTTCCCCAAGGAGCGCGAGTTCTTTGTCGAACTCAAGCTCCCCCTGACGAGCGGAGCCGCCCATGGCGCTTGACGATTTCGACCGCGCCCTGATCGCCGCCACCCAGGGTGGCCTGCCGCTGGTGCCGCGCCCCTACGACGCCGTGGGCGAGCGCCTGGGCGTGAGCGGCCAGCAGGTGCGCGAACGGCTGGCGCACATGCTGGAAAGCGGCCTGGTGCGCCGCATTGGCGCCGTGCCCAACCACTACCGCCTGGGCTTTACCGCCAACGGCATGAGTGTCTGGAGCGTGGACGACGCCCAAGTGGACGCATTGGGCGAACGCATAGGCCGACTGCCCGGCGTGAGCCACTGCTACCGCCGTCCACGCCGTTTGCCAGAATGGCCCTACAACCTGTTTGCCATGCTGCACGGCCGCTCGCGCAGCGAAGTGGAACAACAGGCACAGCAAGTGCGCGAACTGCTGGGCAGCGCCTACCAGGGCCATGACATTCTTTACTCCACCGCGATCCTGAAGAAAACCGGATTGCGCATCCAGAAAGCCTAACCATGTTCCGCATCAGCCAATACATGCGCGAGCTCGCGCAAGCGCAGGCCACAGGCACTTACCCCGCAGCGCCACGCCCACGCGGCAACGGCCAGCCGCCGGGGCCGGTGGTGATCTGGAACCTGATCCGCCGCTGCAACCTGACCTGCAAGCACTGCTACGCGCTGTCGGCCGACCACGACTACGAGGGCGAGCTGTCCACGCAGGAAGTGTTCGGCGTGATGGACGACCTCAAGGCCTACCGGGTACCGGTGCTGATCCTCTCGGGCGGCGAGCCGCTGATGCGGCCCGACATCTTCGAGATCGCCGAGCGCGCCAGGGACATGAAGTTCTACACGGGCCTCTCGACCAACGGCACGCTGATCGACGAGCCCATGGCCGACCGCATCGCCACCATGGGCTTCGACTACGTCGGCATCAGCCTGGACGGCCTGCGCGAGACGCACGACTTCTTCCGCCGCCTGGACGGCGCCTTCGACCGGAGCCTTGCCGCCGTGCGCTACCTGCACCAGCGCGGCGTGAAGGTGGGGTTGCGCTTCACCATGAACGCCATGAACGCGCACGACTTTCAGGCCTTGCTCGATTCGATCACCGATTCGTTCGGCAAGGAATGTCTTCTCTTAAACGTGCCCGTCGGGCTCGGCGCGAACTTCAAAGGAGTGGTCGATCTGCTTCGACGGGGTGGCGCGGCCGCGAACGGCGCTGCTACGAACGGCGCGGCTCACGGCAAGCCGATCGTCGACGTCGAAGAGCACGCGACGAAACTCATCGAGTCGATCATCGAGCTCGACGACGAAGTCACCTCGCGCTACTTCGAAGGGACGCAGCC
>CAZRFF010000096.1:0-7964 GCA_964599265.1 uncultured Simplicispira sp.
GGCGGCCGAATTCACGATGTTGCGTTGGTTTTTGAATTGATCAGCGGATCCTTAACCATGACGAATACCCATTTCACCGTGGCCTATGGCTGTGTTTTTGTGGCGGCGCTGCTGCCGCTTTTGTGCTCGGTGGTGGCCAAGCGCGCCGGGTTTGGCAAAAAGCGATCGCAGGGCGGGTATGACAACCACAACCCCCGGGCTTGGCTGGCGCAGCAAACGGGCGCCTCTGCCCGCGCCAATGCAGCCCAGGCCAACAGCTTTGAGGCACTGCCTTTTTTCATGGGTGCGGTCATCATCGCCCACCAGCTCGGGGCGGGGCAAACGGCACTGGATCTGCTGGCCCTGTTGTGGGTGCTACTGCGCCTGTTTTACATCGTCATGTACGTGGCCGACCAGCCGCTGGCGCGCAGTGCCGTCTGGGGCATTGCCTGGGTGGTCAACATCGCCATTTTTTTCCTTGGGATTTGACGCAGGGAGGGTGAGTCCCGCGGGTACGTAAAACCCCGTATGGCATCAACCCTGATGCGTTTCTGGCAGGGTTTGGGCACAATTGCTGCATTGCAACAAATCCCCATTCGCCTGCCCCATGCCCTTGCACTTTGACCGCCGCCACACCCTGGCCACGCTGGGGGGCTTGGCTCTGGGCGTTGGGGGCTTGGGGGGTGGCGCTGCTGCGGCCGATGGGCGCCCCCTCGTTGTGGCCGTCGGTGGGCGGGCCTTGCACCCTTTGCGCCATTTGCCGCTGGGCGTGGCGTTGGGCCTGGACTATTTTCGCTCCGAAGGGTTGGACGTCCGCTTGACCGACCATGGCAGCGATGCCCAGGCGCTTCTGGCTCTGGCGCAAGGGCATGCCGATGTGGCAGCCGTAGGGTTTGAACACGCGGTGCGTGCGGCCCTGCAGCCCAGCGAAGGTTTGCGCTCCCTGGTGCTGCAAACGCGCACTTCGCAGTGGGTGCTGGCCGTGTCGGTGCGGGCGCTGCCGCAATACCGCAGTGTGCAGGATTTGCGGCGCCGGCGCATTGGCATACCCGAGCTGGGTTCTCTGGGCCATGCCATGGTTTGCCGGGTGTTGATCCAGGCCGGGGTGGCGCCCGAATCTGTGGAATTCATTGTCGTGGGCGATGGCGACCGTGCCCAGGCGGCGCTGCGTTCGGGCAGGGTGCATGCGCTGTGCCAAACCGACCCCGTGCTTTTGCGCAGTGAGCGCCATGGGGATGTGCGCATCGTGGCCGATGCACGTGGCGTGGATGCTTCGCAAACCGTTTTTGGAGGGCCTGTGCCGGGCGCTTGCCTGCTGGCTTCCGATGCCTGGATCCGGCGCCGCGCCACCCAGACCCAGATGCTGGTCAATGGGGTGGTGCACGCACTCAAGTGGCTGCACACCGCCGAGCCTGCCGATGTGATTCAGCTGGTGCCCCCCAGTGGTTTGCTGGCCGAACGCAGCCTGTACTTTGCGGCCCTGGCACGCTGCCGCGACGCCATTTCGCCCGACGGCGCGCTGCCAGAGGCGGCCCCCGCCACCGTGCTGCGCGCCCTGGCCGCCATCGAGCCTGCCTTGGCAGGGCGCAAGCTGGACCTGGCACGCACCCACGCGCCAGAATTGGTGCGCCAGGCACGCCAGAAATGGGGTGTGTAGCCAGCCCACCGCACCCTTGGTACGGGGTTATGCTTGCGCCCTTTGGCTCTTCTCACGCCCCATGACCTTGCATCTCAGCCTTGGCCCCCTGATTGCCCTCGTGGCGGGCATCCTCATCCTCGTTTTCCCGCGCCTGCTCTCCACCATCGTGGCGCTTTACCTCATCCTGGTGGGGGTGCTGGGGCTGCTGGGCATGCACCAGTTGCGGGTGTTTTAACGTCGGCGGGGCTTGCTGGATTTGGCGGGCCGTTTGGCGGGCGTGGTTTTTTGGTCGGCCGTCCGCTTGCCCTTGTGCACCGCGCCTTTGCCCTTGCCTTTTCCTTTGCCGGATGGTTCGGCACTGCCACGCACTGCCACGTACAACACCACTTCCTGCCCTACCTTGAAGGCGGCGTTGGCCTTGGTGCCATTCCACTGCGCGACCTGGGCGGCGTTCACATGGTGGCGCCTGGCCATGCTGGCCACGGTGTCGCCCTTGCGGGCGCGCACGGTGGTGCGGCGCGTGACGGTTTCGGGCGTCAGGGCCACTTTGCCGTTGTCGGCCACTTGCTCGGACACGTCGGCGCGCGCCGTGGTGGCCCGCGGCACGATGAGCGCGGAACCCGCCTTGACCAGCATGCGCGGCGGAATGCCGTTGACGCTGCGCAGGTCGGACTCCTCCATGCCCACACGGCGTGCAATGTCGGACACGCTCATGGTTGATGGCAGGGTCCACACCGTCCAACTGGCGTACTGCCCCTCGTTGTAGGCGGCGAAGTTGCGCTCAAACACCTTGGCGTTGTCCCAAGGGAGCAAAATCTGGGGCGTGCCTGCCGCCAGAATCACCGGCTTGTGCAGCGAGGGGTTGAGCGCCTTGAAGTCTTCCAGCCGCACATCGGCCAGCTTGGCCGCCAGCGCCACGTCGATGTCGCGGGTGATGTCCACCGTCTCAAAGTAGGGGTGGTTGGGGATGAGGGGCAATTCCGTGCCAAAGCTCTCGGGGTGGAGCACGATGTTCTTCACGGCCTGCAGCTTGGGAACGTACAGGCGCGTCTCACCGGGCATGGTCAGGTCGGTGTAGCCGGTGCCCAGCCCGGCTTTCTGGTTGCGAGCAATGGCACGGCCCACACTGCCCTCGCCCCAGTTGTAGGCGGCCAGGGCCAGATGCCAATCGCCAAACATGCCGTAGAGCTTTTGCAGGTAGTCCAGCGCAGCGCGTGTAGAGGCCAGCACATCGCGCCGGTCATCGCGGAAAGCGTTTTGCTTGAGGTCGAAATACGTCCCCGTGGCGGGCATGAACTGCCACATGCCCGCAGCCCGCGCCGAAGACACGGCCTGGGGGTTGAACGCGCTCTCGATGTAGGGCAGCAGTGCCAATTCTGTGGGCATGCCGCGGCGCTCCAGCTCCTCGACGATGTGGAACAGGTATTTGCGCGAGCGCTCGGTCATGCGCTGGATGTAGTCCGGGCGGCTGGCATACCACTGCTCGCGCTCCTGCACCAGCGGGTGGTCCAAATCCGGCATGGCGTAGCCACGGCGGATACGGTCCCACAGGTCGGATGGCGTGAACAGTGGCGCCACCATCTGGCTGCGCGCCTGGGCCTGGGTGATGGGTTTGAGCGAACCCGTGGGAAGCTCTGGCGTGAGTGATGGTGTGCTGGCGGTTTCGGTGGAGGCGGTGGGTGTGGTGGCGGGCGCGGAACCCGGCGCTTGTGTGGCGCAGCCGGTGAGCCAGAGCAGGCCTGCCAGGCAGGCAATGTGCAGCAGTTTCATCAAAAAGAATTCTTCCAGGCGCGCAAAGTGGCCAGCACGCTGGCCGCATCGTGCGGGTGGGTGGATGGGTCGTGGGCCACGGCGGCTGCCCTGACGCTCGCCTGCCGGGTGCGCAGGAAGGGGTTGATCTCCCGCTCCAGCGCCAGGGTGGAAGGCAGCGTAGGCAGGCCCTGCGCACGCAGGGCCTGGCAGTGGCCCAGGTGGTGGATCAGTGCGGCGTTGCCGGGTTCCACGGCGTGGGCAAATTTCAGGTTGGAAATGGTGTACTCATGGGCGCAGCACACGCGGGTGTCGCCGGGCAGGGCGGCCAACGCGTCCAGCGATGCCTGCATTTGCGCTGCCGTGCCTTCAAACAGGCGCCCGCAGCCGGCAGAAAAAAGGGTGTCGCCACAAAACAGCAGCGGCCCGCCTTCGGCATTGGCACAAAAATAGGCAATGTGCCCGGCCGTGTGGCCCGGCACGTCGATCACGGCAAACTCCAGCCCCAGCGCTGGCACCCGGTCGCCCTGGCCCAGCGGCACGAAGGGTGGTGGAATGGTTTCGTGCGCGGGGCCATAAACGGTTGCGCCCGTAGCCTGGCGCAGGGCCTCTACGCCGCCCACGTGGTCTGCGTGGTGGTGCGTGACTAGAATCGCCTGTAAGCCAAGGCCCCGTTCTTGCAGGGCTTGCAAAACGGGCGCCGCCTGGCCGGGATCGACCACCACGGCTTGGTGGGTGTCGTGCAGCAGCCAGAGGTAGTTGTCGGCAAAGGCGGGCAACGCGAGCAGGTTCATGAGCGAAAAAACGATTATAGGTTTGCACCATTGGTTCGATACCCCACCTGGGCGCTACCTCCTGGCGTGGGAGCAGGCATGCTTTGACGAGGCCGTGGTCGATGTATTTGGCTACCACAGCCTGCAGGCCGGCATGCCCCTGCTTGACGGGTTGCGAGCCAATCGCATGCCCCACCGCTGGCTGGCGCTGGACACATGGCCCCAGGCCGACGCTCCGGCAGGCCAGGCCCCCCATTTGCTCGCCCATACCGTGGCATTGCCCTTTCCAGACAACAGCCTGGATCTGGTGCTGCTGCCCCATGCGCTGGAGTTCAGCCACGACCCCCACGCCGCCTTGCGCGAAGTAGCGCGCGTGCTGGTACCCGAAGGGCGCGTGGTCATCACCGGGTTCAACCCCATCAGCCTGTGGGGCCTCAGGCAGCAGCGCCAGCAGCTCTACCGCCGCCTGGCGGGGGGGCGGGGCCGCCTGTTTTTGCCCAGCCTGGGCGAATTCATTGCCCCTTGGCGTATGCGCGACTGGCTCAAACTGCTCAATTTTGAACTTGACGCCATGCGCTACGGCTGTTGGCGCCCCGCCGTGCGCACCCAGCACTGGCTGGACCGCTACGCCTGGATGGACAGCCTGGGCGAGCGCCTGTGGCCCGTCCTGGGGGCGGCCTACTTCATCGTGGGCATCAAGCGGGTGCATGGCATGCGCCTGCTGGAGCCCACTTGGCGCAGCACGCCCCAACGCGCCGGGGCCACGGTGCCGCTGGCACGCCGGGGCGCTGAAAACCACCACCAGACAGAACATTGATGAACCAAATACAGATTTACACCGACGGCGCCTGCAAAGGCAACCCTGGCCCCGGAGGCTGGGGCGTGCTGCTGCGCTCAGGCGCGACAGAAAAGGAATTGTTTGGCGGCGAGGCCAACACCACCAACAACCGCATGGAACTCATGGCCGTGATCGAGGCGCTCTCGGCCCTCAAGCGCCCCTGCGACGTGACCCTGTGGCTGGACAGCGAGTACGTGCGCAAAGGCATCACCGAATGGATCCATGGCTGGAAGGCCAAAGGCTGGCGCACCGCCGCGCGCCAACCGGTGAAAAACGCCGAACTCTGGCAGCGCCTGGACGCGCTGGTAGAGCAGGGCGGCCACCGCATCGACTGGCGCTGGGTGCGCGGCCACTCAGGCGACCCCGGCAATGAACGTGCCGACGCCCTGGCCAACCGCGGGGTGGAGCAGGCCTTGGGCCGCGCTTGAACGGCATTTGGCGCAGCCCGAGGTGTGCCCGTTGTGTAAAGCCCAGGTAAAACCCCCGGCAAAACCCTCGATCAAGGCGGGTCGATGGCCTTGTGGCGGGGCCTGATTCCAGAGTCCACTGTTACAGTCCCCTGCTCATCCGGTAGGTTTTTATGGCTTCTTCTAGAACAGCAACATGGATCTTGGCCGCCCTGGGGCTGGCTGCAGCAGGCACGGCCGCTTGGTGGCTGCAAAAGCCGGTGGCCGGTGCTGCCTCGGCGCAAGCCCCGTCGCAAGACAAGGCCCAGGGTAAGGCGGGTGGGGACCAGGGCGTGAGTGTGGAAGAAGCCCCCGTGCGCCGCATGGCCCTGAACGACGAGGCGCAGGCCGTGGGCAGTTTGCGTTCGCGCCGCAGCGTGGTTTTGCGGCCCGAGGTGAGCGGGCGCGTCACGCACATCCATTTCAGCGATGGAGCGCGTGTGCGCAAGGGCCAGGTGCTGGTGCAGTTTGACGACCAATTGCCCCGCGCCCAGGTGCAGCAGGCGCGGGCCGAACTGTCCATCGCCAAGGCCAACCACCAGCGCAACCAGGAACTGGTGGCCCAGGGTTTCGTCAGCCAGCGCTCACTGGACGAAAGCGCCGCCAACCTCCAGGTGGCCCAGGCCAAGCTGGCGCTGGCCGAGGTCACGCTGGCACGCCTGCGCATCGTGGCGCCTTTCGATGGCGTGGCCGGTATCCGCAACGTGCATGTGGGCGACTACCTCAAGGACGGTGCAGACATCGTCAACATCGAAGACATTGACGCCATGGTGGTGGACTACCGCCTGCCAGAGCGTTACCAAACCCAGCTGCGCGTGGGGCAGGGTGCAAGGGTGGATCTGGATGCCTTGCCGGGACAAGCATTTGCGGCCAAAGTGCTGGCCATAGATCCGCAAATCGACGCCAACGGCCGCTCCGTGGCCGTGCGCGCGGGGCTGGACAACGCCAAAGGCCTGCTGCGCCCCGGCATGTTCGCCCGCGTAACGGCCATTTTTGGTGCGCCCGTGCAGGCATTGGTCGTGCCTGAGGAGGCCATTGTTCCGCAAGGCACCAGCAACTGGGTCTGGCGTCTGGAGCGCGATGGCTCCGGCCAAGGCGCAGTGGCCCAGCGCGTGGCCGTGGAGCTGGGCCAGCGCCGCCAGGGCATGGTGGAGGTGCGGCAGGGCCTGGCCGATGGCGACCGCGTGGTCACCGCCGGCCACCAGCGCCTGCAGCGCGATGGCATGGCGGTGCGCACCCTGGAGCGCCAGGCCGATGCGCCTGTGCCCGCTGCATCAGCCGCAACAACCCCTGCCGCAGCCCCGGCATCCGCTGCCAGCGCTGCGGCTTCGCGCTGATGGACAGGGGCGTGCCGCATGCAATTGGCTGAAATCTCCATCCGCCGCCCGGTGCTGGCCACCGTGCTCTCGCTGCTGGTGCTGCTCGTGGGCGCCGTGAGTTTTAACCGCCTGTCGGTGCGCGAATACCCGCGCATCGACGAGCCCGTGGTCACCGTGAGCGTGCGCTACGCAGGCGCTTCGGCCGAGGTCATGGAGACGCAGGTCACCAAACCGCTGGAAGACTCCATCGCCGGCATTGACGCGGTGGACGTCATCACCTCCATCAGCCGCGCCGAACAAAGCCAGATCAGCGTGCGCTTTCGGCTCGAAAAAGACGCCGACAACGCCGCCGCCGAGGTGCGCGACCGCACCGCCCGTGTGCGCAACCGCCTGCCCGACGCGGTCGATGAGCCCGTCATCGCCAAGGTCGAGGCCGATGCCTTTCCGGTCATGTGGCTGGCCTTTAGCAGCGACACGCGCACGCCGCTGCAGATCAATGACTTGCTCAATCGCATCGTCAAACCGCGCTTGCAGACGGTGAGCGGCGTGGCCGACGTGCCGATTTACGGTGAGCGGCGCTATGCCATGCGCGTGTGGTTGGATCCGCAGCGCATGGCAGGCTACCGCCTGACCACCCAGGACGTAGAAGACGCCATCCGCCGCAATAACCTGGAACTGCCCGCAGGCCGGATTGAGTCGTTGGAGCGCGAATTCAGCGTCACCTCGCAAACCAACCTGGTGCGCGCCGAAGAGTTTGCGCAAATCGTGGTGCGCAATGTCAACGGCTTTGCCGTGCGCCTGCAAGACGTGGCGCGCGTGGAAGAAGGTCCGGCGAGCGACCGCAGCCGCGTGCGCCTGAACGGGCGCGACGCCATTTCGGTGGGCGTGATCCGCCAGACCACGGCCAACCCGCTGGATATTTCGGACGGCGTGCGCGCCATGCTGCCGGTGCTGCAGGCCGATTTGCCGCCGGACATGGTCATCGAAATCGCCAACGACAACTCGCGCTTCATCGACCGTTCCGTCAAAAGCGTGTACCACACCATTGCCGAGGCCGTGGTGTTGGTGGCGCTGGTGATTTTTGTGTTCTTGCGCACGGTGCGTGCATCCATCATCCCCATCGTCACCATCCCCGTGAGCCTGATCGGCAGCTTTGCCCTCATGAACCTGGCGGGCTTTTCCATCAACACCCTCACGCTGCTGGCGCTGGTGCTGGCCATC
>CAZRFF010000097.1:0-7844 GCA_964599265.1 uncultured Simplicispira sp.
GGAGCCGCCGCCGAGCACGGCCTTCTTGCCGTCGTCGTCGTGCATGCCCAGGCCCGCCAGGGCGCTCAATTCCAGAAAGCTGCTGCCCCGGTCCAGCAGGCGTGCCACGCGTTCACGCGGCAAGAGCTGGCCTTTTTTCTCGAACTTGTCTTGCTTGGAGGCGGATTCGGCCACCACCTTGCCCTGCAGCGCCTGCACTTGCGCCAGCCGCTCGGCCATGCGTTCGTGGTTGCGGCGGTAGGCGTCGGAGCGGGTGTCGATTTGCGAGCGGATCTGCGTCATGGCTTGAGCACCTCCGGCGCCTGCGCGCGATGGAATCCCTCGAACGGCTGCGCCCGCTGGTGCTCCAGGATGGGGAACAGCGGGGTCTGCAGAGAGGCCGCGCCGTCGATCTGCAGCGTCACCCCGGTGATGAAGGCCGCGCCGGGGCTGAGCAAAAAGACGATGGCCGCGCTGATCTCGGCCTCGGTGGCCAGGCGCTGCAGGGGCACGTGCTTGCGCAATTGCGGGATGAGGGCCTTGACCGCGCCGCCATAGCTGTCCATGCCCGACGAAGCCACCCAGCCCGGCGCCACCGCGTTCACGCGCACGCCGCTGCTGGCCCATTCAAAGGCGGCGCTCATGGTCAGGTTGCTCATGCCCGCGCGCGCCGCGCCCGTGTGCGCCATGCCCGGCATGCCGTTGCGGAAGTCCGCCGTCATGTTGACGATCGCGCCGCCGTGCTCCTGCATGCTTTGCAGGTACACCTCGCGCATCATCAAAAAGCCGCCCGTCAGGTTGTTGCTCACCACGGCCTCGAAGCCGCGCTTGCTGATGGCCTGCAGGGGCGACGGAAACTGCCCGCCCGCGTTGTTCACCAAACCGTCGATGCGGCCCACGCGCTGCACCACGGTGGCCACGCCGGCCTTGACGGCATCCTCGTCGCGGATGTCGAAGGCCACGGTGTCGCACAGCCCGCCGTCCTCGCGGATTTCCTGCGCCACGCGGTCGAGTTTTTCTTGCGTGCGGCCGCTCACCACCACGCGCGCGCCCAGGGCCGCCAGTTCGTGCGCCGTGCAGCGGCCAATGCCGCTGCCGCCACCCGTGACCCACACCGTGCGCCCGGTAAAAAGACCGGGGCGAAAAATGCTGTCGTAGCCCGCGTGCGGGGTGGGTGCAGGGGTTTGGGGCGGGGCGCTGGAGGTTTTCATGGTTTTGGCAACATCAAAATGGTTGACGAATTAGAAAGCATGATGACGTTAACGTCAACATAATGACTTATAGGTGTTTTCCCTTGTTCATGCGGAATCACATTCCCTTATGATGCGCTTCGTTCTTTCACCATCCCCTCAAGGAAAACCATGAACCTCCAGGAATGCACCGAAACCATCCGCGGCAAAGTGGGTGACGACAGCGGCCTCAACGCCGTGCTCAAATTCGACTGCGGCAGCGATGGCATCATCGTCATCGACGGCGCCTCCACCCCCAACACCGTGGGCAACGAAGACCGTGATACCGACTGCACCATCGCCATCACGCTGGAAAACCTCAACGCCTTGCTCACGGGCGCGCTCAACCCCGTCACCGGCTTCATGAGCGGCAAGTTCAAGGTCAGTGGCGACATGAGCGTCGCCATGAAGCTGCAAAAGGTCGTCTGACCATGGCGGCGGGCCGCACCCCGGGCGCTGCCCAACAGCAGGCGGCGGCTGCGGCGGCAGCCCGCCAGACCCTGGCCGACCACCTGTCGGACGATAAAACCTCCGAGCTTTTTGGTGTGACCGAGCTGTGCAAGGCCTACGACGTCACGCCGCGCACCCTGCGTTTTTACGAAGACAAGGGCTTGCTCAGCCCGCGCCGCATCAACGGCACGCGCGTCTACAGCCGGCGCGACCGGGCACGCCTGGCGCTCATCCTGCGCGCCAAGGTCATCGGCTCCTCGCTGGCCGAAATCAAGCAGTACCTCGACATGTACGGCCAGGCCGGCGAAGGCCGCCAGCAGCAACTGCGCTACGTGCTGCAGCGCACCGATGACGCCATTGCCGAGCTGGAACAAAAGCGCATGCACATCGAAAGCAGTCTGGTCGAGCTGCGCATCATCAACGACAACGTGCGTAAAAACCTCGGCCTGGCAGGCGCAGACGCCGACTGACGCCCGCGGCCAAGGGGTCGTTGTGTGCAAGGCTTTGCCATAATCGACCGAACCCCTTGGCAGGGCAGGGCGCCCGGGCCGCAGGGGGCGTCTGTTTTGCAACCTGAGCCCACGCCATGGCACAAGCTACCGACTGGATCACCCGCAGCGTCTCGCGCCTGCGCCGCACGCGCAAGGCCGGTGATGCATCCCCCCCGGATGCAGAAGCCGAACGCAGCACCCACGAACGCCTGCAGGTCACCCTCAGGCGCGGTACCGAGGCGCTGTCGCCCCGCTTGCTGCGCCGCCTGCTGGCCGATCTGCAAGCCGTGGTCGATGCGCGTGTGAGCGATGTGGAAGCCGGTGCCAAAGCCCAGGCCGTGGCCCAGTGGTATGCCCAGGCCACGCCCGCGGAACGGCGCGACATGTGGCTCCTGATGAGCGAGCAGTTCGCGCCCGACGCCGCACGCTTCGAGTCGGCCCGCCTGCGCTACGAAGCCGCCGCCGGAACGCCCGAAGAGGGCCAGGCCGAAATCCACCTGCGCCGCGCCCTGGTGTCGCCGCGCAAGCGCCTGCTGCAACGCTTTGCCGTGTTTGCTGGCGGCATGCGGTTCTTGGTGGACTTGCGCGCCGAATTGCTGCCCGCCATCAAAACCGACCCGCGCCTGCTCGCGCTCGACGCCGAGCTGGAGCAGCTCTTTTCCACCTGGTTCGATGTGGCTTTTCTGGAGCTGCGCTGCCTCTCGTGGGATTCGCCCGCCTCGCTGCTCGAAAAGCTCATCCAGTACGAGGCCGTGCACGACATCCGCAGCTGGGCCGACCTGAAAAATCGCCTGGACAGCGACCGGCGCTGCTACGGCTTCTTCCACCCCAGCCTGCCCAACGAGCCCTTGATTTTTGTGGAAGTGGCGCTGCTGGACAGCATGTCCGACAGCATCACCCCGCTCCTGGACGAATCGGCCGCGCATGTGGACATCCAGCGCGCCAGCACGGCCATTTTTTACTCCATCAGCAGCACGCAAGAAGGGCTGCGCGGCGTGAGCTTTGGCGATTCGCTCATCAAGCACGTGGTGGAAACGCTCAAGCAAGAATTCCCCCGCCTGCGCCACTTTGCCACGCTCTCGCCCATCCCGGGCCTGCGGGCCTGGCTGGGCAAGCAGGCAGCCGCCCAGCTCGACCGGCTGGACGAACGCCAGCGCGCCGAACTGGGCCGCGCCGTGGGGTTTGAGCCGCCCAAGGCCACGCACCTGCTCGCCGCCTTCGACAAATCCCAGGCGCTGGACGAGCGCTCGCCCGTGCGCCAGATGCTGTTGCAATGCGCAGCGCAGTACCTGCTGGCGCTGCCAGATGGCAAGCCCGTGGACCCGGTGGCGCGCTTCCACCTGGGCAATGGCGCCCGCGTGGAGCGCATCAACTGGGCGGCCGACCCATCGGCCAAGGGACACAAGCAGTCCTACGGCTTGATGGTGAATTATTTGTACGACCCCAAGCGCATCGACAAGCACCGCAGCCAATTGGCCACAGGCCAGGTTGCCGCCTCGCGCGAGGTGCTGGGCCTGGTCCGTTGATGCGCAAGGCCAGCCAAGCCAGAGAAAAGAAAGCACAGAACATGACAGCAGAAGTGACGGCGGCCCCAGCCGCAGCAGAGGCGGGCGCCGCCGGTGTGGTGGTGGTCACGCTGCGCCACACCGGGCGTCTCAACGCCATGTCGCGCACCATGTGGCGCCAATTGCGCACCGTGTTTGAAGGCATCCAGCACAGCCCGGATGCCCGCTGTGTGCTCATCGAAGGCGCAGACGGCGCCTTTTGCGCGGGGGGCGATATTTCGGAATACCCGGCCTTTCGCTTCGACCCCGACAAACTGCGCGACTTCCACGAAAACGACGTCTGGGGCGGCCTCTCGGCCATGCTGGCCTGCGACGTGCCCATCGTGGCCCGCATCGCTGGGGCCTGCATGGGCGCCGGTGTCGAGATCGCCAGTTGCTGCGACATCCGCATTGCCGCGGCCGATGCCCGCTTTGGCGCACCCATTGCCAGGCTGGGCTTTCCCATGGCCCCGCGCGAGGCGCAGTTGGTGGCAGGCGCGGTGGGTGAAGTCACCGCGCGGCAAATGCTGCTGGAAGCCGCCACCTTCACGGCCCCCGAAATGGCCGAACGCGGTTTTTTGAGCCGCGTCGTTCCCAAGGAAGAATTGCACGCCCTGGCCCAAGGCACTGCCCAGCGCGTGGCTGCGCTGGCCCCCCAGGCCGCCCGCCTGAATAAACAGACGTTAAGGGCATTAAAAATGCCTCTAGCGCCCGGTGGACAAGCGCAAGCAGCTATCCAAACAGAAGCAGATCCCTACGCCTACGCCAACAGTGCCGAGCACCGCGAAGGCATCGCCGCCTTCATCGCCAAACGCCCCCCGGCTTTTTAAAACACCGCCATGCCCGCCGCCCCCGCCAACGCCAACCTGTTTTCTGCCCTGCGCGCCGCCTTCCCCGCCAACCTGGACGCTACCGCCATCGAAGCCCAGGCACCCGACGGCACGCCTCTGCACTACACCTGGGGCGACATCGACCGCGCCAGCGCCCGCATCGCCAACCTGCTGGCGTCGCTGCAACTGCCCGCAGGCAGCCGCGTGGCCGTGCAGGTCGAAAAATCGGTCGAAGCCCTGCTGCTCTACCTGGCCACCTTGCGTGCGGGCTGCATCTTCTTGCCGCTCAATACGGCCTACCAAAGCGCAGAGATCGAATACTTCATCACCAACGCCGAGCCCGCCGTGGTGGTGTGCACGCCGGGTCATTTTGGCTGGGTGTCCAAAATCGCCTTTACGGCGGGCACGCGCCATGTGTTCACGCTGGGCGACAACCGCACCGGCAGCCTGCTGGAGCGCGCCGCCCACCATGGCGATACGCACCAGCCAGTCGCCAAAGCCGCTGACGACGTGGCCGCCATCCTCTACACCAGCGGCACCACGGGCCGCAGCAAAGGCGCCATGCTCACGCACGGCAATTTGCTCTCCAACGCCACCATGCTCAACCAATACTGGGGCTGGCGGGGGGACGATGTGCTCATCCACGCCCTGCCCATCTTCCACGTGCACGGCCTGTTCGTCGCCATCCACGCCGCGCTCCTGGGCGGCAGCAAAATGCTGTGGTTCGCCAAGTTCGACCCCCAGGCCACCATCGCCGCACTGCCCCGTGCCACCGTCTTCATGGGCGTGCCCACGCTGTACGTGCGCATGCTGGGCGAATCCAGCCTCACCCGCCAAGCCGCCAGCCACATGCGCCTGTTCATCTCGGGTTCGGCCCCCTTGCTCATCGAAACCTTCCGCGACTGGCAGGAGCGCACCGGCCACACCATCCTGGAGCGCTACGGCATGAGCGAAACCACCATGCTCACCAGCAATCCCTACGCCGCCGATGCCCGCCACGGCGGCCAGGCAGAGCGGCGCGGCGGCACGGTGGGCTTCCCATTGCCCGGCGTGGGCCTGCGCGTGGTGGGTGACGATGGAGCGCTATTGCCCGCGGACGAGACTGGCAACATCCAGGTGCGTGGTCCCAACGTCTTTAAAGGCTACTGGCGCATGCCCGAGAAGACGGCCGAAGAATTCACTGCCGACGGCTGGTTCAAGACCGGCGACGTGGGCGTGGTGGACGGGCTCGGCTACGTGCGCATCGTGGGCCGCAGCAAAGACCTCATCATCAGCGGCGGCTACAACGTCTACCCGGCAGAAATCGAAGGCTTCCTCAACGAACTGCCCGGTGTGCAAGAAAGCGCCGTGGTCGGCGTGCCCCACCCGGACTTCGGTGAAGTGGGCGTGGCCGTGCTCATCGCCCGCCCCGGCGCCAGGCTTGATGCCGATGCCACACTGGCCCAGCTCAAAGGCCAGTTGGCCAACTTCAAAATCCCCAAACGCTGCTTCGTCGCCGCCGAGCTGCCGCGCAACACCATGGGCAAGGTGCAGAAGAACCTGTTGCGTGACCAGTACAAGGGCTTGTTTGCTTAACTGTTGTTTTGATAGCTACAAGCGCTTGCTGCATAAGCGCTAGCGGCTATTTTCATGCGGATTTTGCCTGCCGTGGCGCCAGCCACCGGCTGGCCAGCAAGGCCAGCAGCGCTGCGCCCGCCGCCACCAGAAACACCGCCTGCAACCCATGTGCCATGGCCGTGCGCACGGCTTCCTGCACCCAGGCGGGCGGGGCGGCGTCAGGGCGCAGCCCGGCGCTGGCGTGCAGAACCCTCAGGGGGGCCAGCTCATCCGCCATGCGGTGCGTCAGCAGCGCGGCCATCAGCGCCACGCCCGCACTGCCGCCCAGGCTGCGCAGCATCACCGGTGTGGCGGTGGCGATGCCCATGAGCTGCGGCGGCGCGGTGCGTTGCGACACCACGGTGATGATGGGGAACAGCAGCCCCAGCCCCACGCCGGCCGGCAGCAGGCTGGCCGAAAGCAGCGCGGTGGATGTGGGCGCCCACGCCAGCACCGTGCCCAGCGCCGCGAACGACAGCGCCAGCAGCCCGCTGCCCAGGCCCGCCAGCCTGCGTGGGGGCACCTGTGCGCGCAGCAGTCGGCCGCTGGCGATGGCCGCGCAGGTGATGCCCGCCATCAGCGGCAGCAGCCGCCAGGCCGACGCCGTGGGCGACAGGTGCAGCATGGTCTGCAGGTACTGCGGCACGAACACCACGGCCGCATACATCGCCACCCCGCTGCACAGGCCCATGGCGGCGGCGGCCACGTAGGCCGGGTGGCCGAACAGGTGCGGCGGCACCAGCGGGTGCTGGGCGCGCAGCTGGCGCCAGACGAAGGCTGCCGCCGCCTTTGCGGCGATCAGCAGCAGCACGCCCAGGGTCAGGGCGGCGGGCAACTGCAGCTTGCCGTGCTGCGTTGCCAGCAGCGCAGCCACCAGCGCCACGGCCAGGGCGGCAGCGCCCCACCAGTCGATGGGCGCGGCGTGGCGCACCCCGCGCGGCAGCCTGCGCGCCAGCACGGCCCAGGCGAGCAGGGCCAGGGGCGCGTTGATCCAGAACGCCCAGTGCCAGGAGGTGTATTCCACCAGCCAGCCGCCCGCCAGCGGGCCGAACATGGTGGCGATGCCGTAGCTCGCGCCCAGCAGTGCCTGGAAGCGCCCGCGCTGCTCCGGCGGCACCAGGCGGGCCACGGTCAGCATGGTCAGCGTCATCAGCCCGCCGCCGCCCGCCGCCTGCAGCGCGCGCGCCAGCACGAGCTGCGCACGGCTCTGGCTGGCGCCGCAGGCCAGCGAGCCGAGCAGGAACAACGCGATGGCCAGCAGCAGCATGGGCTTGCTGCCCCATGCGTCGGCCAGTCGGCCGTAGAGCGCGATCACCACCGTGGCGGCCAGCAGGTAGGCCGAGAACACCCAGGGCAGCGGCACGTCACCCGATGCATGGCCCGGCAGGTCGTGGGCGATGGCGGGCAGGGCGGTGGACAAGATGGTCTGGTCCAGCGCGGCCAGCACCAGCATCAAGGCCAGCGCGGCGATGGCGGGCAGCGGATTCGCGGGGAAAGAGGGCTGGGCGGCGGTGGTCATGGCCCGGCAGTGTCGGGTGCGGCGTTCTGTCTGTACAGTGCAATGTTTGGAACTAAAACTTGCATGAAATGAAACAATACGACCTCAATCTGCTGCGCGCGCTGGACGCGCTGCTGGCCACCGGCAGCGTGACGGCGGCGGCCGAGCGCATGCACCTGAGCACGCCCGCCATGAGCCACACGCTGGCCCGCCTGCGCGAGGTGTTC
>CAZRFF010000098.1:0-7792 GCA_964599265.1 uncultured Simplicispira sp.
AGTTGCCCTCCTCGGTATAGAACTTGAGGGCAAAGCCGCGGATGTCGCGCTCGGCATCGGCCGCGCCGCGCTCGCCAGCCACGGTGGTGAAACGGGCGAACATCTCGGTCTGCTTACCGACCTTTTCAAAAATCTTGGCGCGGCTGTACTTAGTGATGTCCTTGGTGACGGTGAAGGTGCCGAAAGCCCCCGAGCCCTTGGCGTGCATGCGCCGCTCAGGAATCACCTCGCGCACGAAGTTGGCCAGCTTTTCGTTGAGCCAGTTGTCCTGCGCCAGCAGCGGGCCGCGCGGGCCAGCCGTCAGGCTGTCGCGGTTGCTCACCACGGGGGCGCCAAAGTCGGTAGTCAGGTGGGTGACGGGGCAACGCGGGGTACGGTCGGACATGGAATGCTCCTGTGGTTGGGTGAACAATGGGTGCACTATAGGCGCTGCCAAACAATTGATCCAATCAATTGTTTGCATTCAATCCATAGCCAAACATGATTACCCATCAACACCGCCCACAAACCAGCGCCGCCCCCGAGCGGCAGCAAACCTTGAGCCCGATTGTCAATTGGCCAACTGGCGGTTTTCCAGTGGCTCCATCTGACGGCGGAATTCCACACAAGCAGGCAATGGGGCGTTGGCCGGCTTGCGGCACTGCTCGCGCAGGCACATGCTGCGGGTAAAGACCGACTCGCCTTCGCACAGCTGCACCACCGGGGCTGGCTTGGGTGGCGGTGGGGGCGCAGGGGCAGACTCCACAGGGGCCGGTGCTGGCGCTGGCGCTGGCGGCGGCTCCACCGGCGCTGGGGGAGGCGCTTTGCGGCGTGCCGCCGTGCGCGAGGCTGCACGCGGGTCTGTGGCGGGAACGAAGGCAGGCACAGGGGCCGATGCCGCTTCGGGCGGCGCATCCGCCGCACTGGCCGCGCTGGCTGAAGGTGTCGCCGCACTGGCTTCGCTGGCCGCAGGCACCGCGGGCTCTGCCACAGCCACCGCCACGGAAGCTGGCACGGACGCGGGCTGCGCCATTTCGGTGATGATGTCGTCGTTTTTGCTTGCGGCCTTGCTACCCGCCTGGCTGCGCCAGCCGTAGAGGCCACCCACCACGATCAGGACGGCAAGCCCCACCACCACCCAGGCAATGCCAGTACTGCTCTGGGGCTTGGCATGGCCATTTTTAGGGGTAGCGCGGGACGCGGTTTTATGCCCCACCGCCGCCGGGCGAGAGCTGCGCCCGCCTTCCGACTCCAGGCCGTAGCGGCGCGTGCCCGGCGGGGCTGCTGCGTGGGGGGTATCCATGGCGTCGAGCAGGGAGCTGTCCACCACGTCTTCCATGAGCACGGTATCGGGTGCATCCAAGGCCACGGTGTCGGACGCATCCAAAGAAGCGGTTTCTTGCGCGTCGAACGCGTCGGTATCCAGCGCACCGGGGGCAGTGGATGCCGGCATGGACGCCGTGGTCTTAAGGGCCGCTGCCTCCATCGGTACGGTGGCCGCTGCGGCAACGGGGGTTTTGATTTTGTCCTTGACCTCTGCCGTTAGGTCTACCGTAGGGGTCGCCATGCCCGGGCCAGGCTGGTCGGTGGGCTCCACCCAGATATCGCCCAGTTCGGCCCGGAAATCGAACAGCTCCAACCCCGCCGGGGGGGTGGTCATGTCGAGCAATTGCAAGAACTCGTCGATGCTCTGCGGCCTGTCCTGGGGCTTGAGCGACAGGGCCTTGGAAATACCTTCGATAAAGGATTCGGAATACTCCTGGCCAAACTGGCGCTTGACGGTCTTGGCCACGCGGGCAAAAGGCACCATGCGATCACGGATGGAGCGCAGCGTGGACGGCAAGGGCGTATCGTTGCACAGGCAGCCGTGCACCACGGCAGCCAGGGAGTACAGATCGCTCCAGGGGCCGGGCGCCAGTTCGGGGTCGCCATCGGTGTATTGCTCGATAGGGGCGTAATTGACCTTGAGCACCGCCGTGTGCTTGCGGTCGCGGTCGTTGATGGCGTGGCGGGCAGCGCCCAGATCCAGCAGCACCGGTGGACCCAGGTCTTGCAGAAAAATGTTGTCGGGCGATACGTCGCGGTGCAGGGTCTGGCCGTTGTGCAGCACGCGCAAGGCCCCCAGCACGCTCCACAGCACCTTGCGCAACCAGGCTTCGGGCGGGGGGGTGCGCATTTGGGCGCGGGCCTGCTTGAAGGTCAGCCCACTGTAAAGCGGCATGACCATGTAGGCCGTGTGATTGTCTTCCCAGAAGCGGAACACCTTGACCAGAGAGGGGTGGTCAAACTGGGCCAGCAAGCGGGCCTCGTTCACAAACGAATGCAAGCCTGCGCGAAAGGCGGGCTGGTCTGTCGGGGAGCGCATCTGCAGCGCCCCATCCGGGCCGCGCATGGCCAGCGCCGCAGGCATGAACTCCTTGATGGCCACGGCCCGGTGCAAAGAGTGGTCAAACGCCTTGTACACCATGCCAAAGCCGCCCACGCCCAGGAGCGCGAGAATCTCGAATTCGCCCAGGCGTGTGCCCACGGGCAAGGCGTCCACATGGGCAGACGCTGCGGGGGCGGGTGTTGGAATGGGTACGGATTCGATCATGGGAATGGGTGTGCGAATCGTTGGTTATGCAAAATCCAGGCCATGCAAGCGCCATCATCGCCGCTGCCACGGGCCAGGCAGCTACAAAACGTATCTCAAGTACAAAAATGTCACACGCCCGGGCGAGGATTACGGCATTTCGGCCGAGATTGTGCCCCCATTAGGGCCGCTAACCGCCAAGAAAACCTGCTTTCCACGCCTCCTCACCCCCTGCGGGGCTTACCATTGGCCCATGTTCAGTTACCGCCATGCCTTCCATGCGGGCAACCATGCCGACGTGCTCAAGCACGCGGTGCTGGTAGCCACTTTGCAGCACCTGACCGCCAAGGAGGCCGCGCTGACGGTGCTGGACACCCACGCTGGCGCGGGCCTGTACCGCCTGGACGGCGATTACGCACGCACCAGCGCCGAGGCCGACGAGGGGGTGCTGCGCCTGGCAGCCCATGCCGACACCCACAGCCTGGCGCCCCTGCTGCAAAACTACCTGGAAATGGTGCGCGGCTTCAATGCGGGCAAAAATCTACGGATTTACCCTGGCTCCCCATTCATTGCGCAAAAATTGTTGCGCGACCACGACAAACTCAAGCTGTTTGAGCTGCACCCCACCGATTTGAAGGCCCTGGCAGGCAATGTGGCGCAGTTGCAGGCGGGGCGCCAGGTGGCGGTTTTGCAGGAAGACGGTTTTGCCGGTGTGCGCAAATTTCTCCCCCCGCCCGCGCGCCGCGCACTGGTGCTGTGCGACCCCAGCTACGAACTCAAAAGCGACTACGCCCGTGTGCCCGAAATGCTGCAGGACGCGCTCAAGCGCTTTGCCACGGGCACCTACGCCATCTGGTACCCCATCATCCCCCGCCCCGAAGCGCACGATCTGCCGCGGCGCCTCAAGGCCCAGGCCACCAAGGCAGGCAAAGGCTGGCTGCACGCCACACTCACGGTCAAGTCCAGTGGGGGCGCCAAACCCGGTCTGGGGGCCAGTGGCATGTTTCTAATCAACCCGCCGCACACCCTGCAGGCTGCCCTGCAAACTGCCCTGCCGCAAATGGTGGAGCTGCTAGGGCAAGACCGCAACGCCGGGCATACGCTAGAGGCAGGCGGGTGATTCAGCGTTTGCAGCGGGCGTTGAAGTTTTCTTCAAACCGCTGCAAATCGCCCCGCTCCCCCACGGTCAGGTCGGTGCGGGCTTTTTTGGTCTGCAAGATGCGCCGGGATTCCGCGCACTGCTCCTGGTAGCGCCGCTCGGCATCCTGGGCGGCTTGCGCCTGTTGCTGGTTGGCTTGCTGTGTTTCGCGCTGCTCTTTGTCTTGCTGCCTGCGTTCACCCGACAGTTTGCGCAAAGCCTGGCTTTCTTCTTCGCTGCACTCGCGCCGATATTCACGCTGCATGTCTTCGACAGTGTCGAATTTGAGCCCCCGGCTGCGCGCATTGCGCATCGCCATGCCCAATGAACGGCAACGCCCACCCATGTATTCGTAGTGGTCGGGCTCGTCGATGGCACTGCGCGAATAAGTGCGCACATTGCCATCGCGCACATAAGGGGGTGAATACGAGGGGCGCGCTGCCGCCCCACCGGTCACCGCCGTGGTACGCATGGTGCTCGGGCAAGGGCGCGACAGGGTGAGCGCATTGCCTGCATCGTCACGGCAGTGGTACACCGTTTGCGCCCCTGCCGCCTGCGCCATCAGCAGGCCGCCCGCGACGACTACATTCCAGACCAACCCTCTCATACAGCCCTTCCTCTGAAACAATCACAGGGCGAATCTTAGCGCCGCACCGCAAGCCCCAGCCTTCGGCAAACCTCCAGCACGGCGGGACTTTGGTTCATGGTGTAGAAGTGCAGCGCCGGGGCGCCTTCTGCAATGAGCCGTTCGCACAGGCCGGTGACCACATCCAGGCCGAAGGCGCGGATGCTGGCGACATCGTCGCCAAAGCCTTGCAAACGCAGGCGGATCCAGCGGGGGATTTCCGCGCCGCAAGCGTCCGAAAAGCGCATGAGCTGCGTGGAACCCAAAATGGGCATGATGCCGGGCACCACGGGTATATCGGCGCCCAGGCGGCGGGCTTCGTCCACGAACCGCAGGTAGGCATCGGCGTTGTAAAAATACTGGGTAATGGCCGAATCCGCGCCCGCGCGCACCTTGGTGGCGTAGGCCTGCAGGTCGGCCTGCACGCTGCGCGACTGGGGGTGGGTTTCGGGGTAGGCGGCCACTTCGATGTGGAAGTCGCGCCCCGTCTCCTCGCGGATGAAGGCCACCAGGTCGCTGGCGTAGTGGAACTCCCCGCCCAGGCCGTAGCCGCTGGGCAGGTCGCCGCGCAGCGCCACCAGGCGCTGGACGCCCATGGCCTTGAGCGTGGCCAGTTGCTGGCGCACCGACGCGCGCGTGGCGCCCACGCACGAAAAGTGCGAAGCGGCAGCCACCCCTTCTTGCAAGATTTCGCGCACGGTGCCAAAGGTGCCTTCTTGCGTGGAACCGCCTGCGCCATAGGTCACAGAGCAGAACTGTGGCCCCACCGCATAGAGCTGCTGGCGCACGGCGCGCAGTTTGTCAGCCCCTTCGGGGGTCTTGGGGGGGAAAAATTCGAAACTGATGGGCAGGTTCATGCCCCTCTCCTTGCATGGATGAAAAATTCGCGGTTGCCGTCGCCGCCATCGATGGGGCTGTCAAACCATGCCAGCACCTGCAAGCCCAGGTCTGCGCAGCAGTTGCGCAGACGTTGTTCGACCTCGGCGTACAAGGCCGCATCGCGCACGATGCCGCCCTTGCCCACCTGGCCGGGCTGCAGTTCAAACTGCGGTTTGACAAGCATGAGCATCTGCCCCGCAGGCGCCAAAAGCGGCACCAAGGCGGGCAGCACCAGCGTGAGGGAGATGAACGACACATCACCGACGATGCAATCGAACACCGGCTCGGTGCTTTGCCCTGCAAACGCTGGCAGGCGGCCTGGCACGGCCACTGCCGCCGCTGCCGCGCCGCCGCGCGGGCGGGCCAGGTCGGCGTCCACCTCTTCGTCGGTCGCATCGTCGCTGTCGTCGTAGTCGGTGACTTCGCCATCGCCCGACATCCAGCGGTAGGGCTGATCGGGTTCGGCGCCGTCGTCCTGGGCCACGGCGCCTGCGCTGGACCAGGCGGCCTCCCAGGCCTGCTGCAGGGCCTCTGGCGTGAGGGCGCGGGCGTTGATGCCCTCCAGGCAGACCACGCGCGCATCCTGGCGCAATTGCGCGTGCAATTGGCCCTGGCCCACGTCCACGCCCACCACAAGGCGCGCGCCCTGTTGCAGCAGGCAATGGGTAAAGCCGCCGGTGGATTGGCCTACGTCCAGGCATTGCAGGCCTTGCACGGCCAGCCCCGTGTGCGCCAGCGCCCCTTCGAGCTTGAGCCCGCCGCGCGAGACGTAGCGGGCCTCGGCGGTGTCCAGCAACTGCAGTTCAGCCTCGGCGGGCAGCAGCTCGCCGTTTTTGGCGACCTGGTGCCACGGCGCCATGGCGCCCAGCCGCCATTGCAGGCCACTGGCAATCAGGCGCTGGGCCTGCGAACGGGTGCTGGCCAGGCCCTGCTCCACCAACAGGGCATCGGCACGGATGGTTTTCATGAAAATCAATACCGGTAGGTATCGGGCTTGTAGGGGCCTTGCTTGGGCACGCCGATGTAGGCGGCCTGCTCGTCGCTCAGCTCGGTCAGCATGGCGCCGACCTTCTTGAGGTGCAGGCGCGCCACTTTTTCATCGAGGTGCTTGGGCAGCACATAGACCTTGCCGACTTCGTAGTAGTCGCTGTGGGTAAACAGTTCGATCTGCGCGATGGTCTGGTTGGCGAACGAGTTGCTCATCACGAAGCTCGGGTGGCCCGTGCCGCAGCCCAGGTTCACCAGGCGGCCCTTGGCCAGCAGGATGATGCGCTTGCCATCGGGGAAGATGACGTGGTCCACCTGGGGCTTGATTTCTTCCCACTGGCAGCGCTCCTCCAGCTTGGCAACCTGGATTTCGTTGTCGAAGTGGCCGATGTTGCAGACGATGGACTGGTCCTTCATGGCGGCCATGTGCTCGAAGGTGATGACGTCGCGGTTGCCGGTGGTCGTCACGAAGATGTCCGCCTTGTCGGCGGCGTATTCCATGGTGACGACCTTGAAACCTTCCATGGCGGCCTGCAGGGCGTTGATGGGGTCGATCTCCGTCACCCACACCTGAGCGCTCAGGGCGCGCAGGGCCTGGGCACTGCCCTTGCCCACGTCGCCATAGCCCGCCACGCAGGCCACCTTGCCAGCCACCATCACGTCGGTGGCGCGCTTGATGCCGTCCACCAGCGATTCGCGGCAGCCGTAGAGATTGTCGAACTTGGATTTGGTCACCGAGTCGTTCACGTTGATCGCACGGAACATGAGCGTGCCCTTGGCCGACATTTCCTTGAGGCGGTGCACGCCGGTCGTCGTTTCTTCGGTCACGCCGATGATGTGCGCGCTCTTGCGGCTGTACCAGCTGCCGTCCTCGGCCAGCTTGGCCTTGATGGCGGCAAACAGAATGCGCTCTTCCTCGCTGCCGGGGTTGGCCAGCACGGAGGCGTCCTTCTCGGCCTTCTTGCCCAGGTGCATCAGCAGCGTGGCATCGCCGCCGTCGTCCAGGATCATGTTGGGGCCTTCGCCTTCGGTGCCCTGGGGGCCAAAGTCGAAAATGCGGTGGGTGTAGTCCCAGTAGTCCACCAGGGTTTCGCCTTTCACCGCAAACACGGGCGTGCCCGTGGCGGCGATGGCGGCTGCGGCATGGTCTTGCGTGGAGAAGATGTTGCACGAAGCCCAGCGCACGTCGGCGCCCAGGGCCTTGAGGGTTTCGATCAGCACGGCCGTCTGGATGGTCATGTGCAGCGAGCCGGTGATGCGCGCGCCCTTCAGGGGCTGCTTGGCCGCGAACTCCTCGCGGATGGCCATCAGGCCGGGCATCTCGGTTTCGGCAATGCGGATTTCCTTGCGGCCCCAGTCGGCCAGGGAGATGTCGGCAATGGCCGAATCGTGGGCTTGGAATGCTGCGCTCATGGTGGCGTCCTTCTGCTTAAGAATGGGAAAACCACGCGCCTGGAGGGAAAACCGTTCACCGCACAGGACTGGCGTGGGTGAGCGTCGTTGCAAAAAATGGATTCCGAGCCTCACGCCCTGCTGTCATTGGCAAATGACCAGGCGCTGCAACGCTCCTCGGAAAGGGGCAAATTATACCGATGGCGGCCTGCCGGTAAAA
>CAZRFF010000099.1:0-7719 GCA_964599265.1 uncultured Simplicispira sp.
ATTTGGCGGTGGCTATATTGCCTTGCCGGGTGGTGTTTCCACCGCTGGAATACTACCAACTGTGGCACGAGCGCACGCACCATTCGGCCGCGGGCGCCTGGCTGCGAGAATGCATACGGATTGTGGCAAAATCACTACAAAAACAATAGCTGATTGCGCCCATTGAATCAGCGTTGGCGCCTTGTTTGTGCAAAAAATGAAAACCGATTGAGAGACAATGCACACATGAATGTTTCAGCCAAACCCGAGGCCCCAGGCCAGGCACCGCCGCGCCTGCAGATGGCGGGCATCACCAAGCGCTACCCGTCTGTGGTGGCCAATAGCGGGGTGTCGCTCACGGTGCAGCCGGGCGAAATCCATGCCGTGCTGGGCGAAAACGGCGCGGGCAAATCCACGCTGATGAAAATCATCTACGGCGCCACGCGGCCCGACGAAGGCAGCGTGCAGTTCGATGGCCAAAGCGTGCACATCCGCAACCCGCAAGAGGCGCGGCAACTGGGCATTGCCATGGTGTTCCAGCACTTCAGCCTGTTCGACACCCTCACCGTGGCCGAAAACGTGTGGCTGGGGCTGGACAAAAGCATTTCATTGGAAGCAGTCACGGCGCGCATCACGGCCAAGGCCGCCGAATACGGGCTGGACATAGACCCTCTGCGCCCCGTGCACACCTTGAGTGTGGGCGAGATGCAGCGGGTGGAGATCATCCGCGCCCTGCTGGCCAACCCGCGCCTGCTCATCCTGGACGAGCCCACCTCGGTGCTCACGCCGCAGGCGGTAGAAAAACTTTTTGTGGTGCTGCGCCAGCTTGCCGGCGAGGGCTGCAGCATCCTCTACATCAGCCACAAGCTGCACGAAATCCGCGCCCTGTGCACGGTCTGCACGGTGATGCGCGCGGGCAAGGTGACGGGCGTGTGCGACCCGCGCCAGGAATCCAATGCCTCGCTCTCGCGCCTCATGATCGGCGCCGAACCCCCGGCGCTGGAGCGCCATGCCTCGGCCGCGGGCGACGTGGTGCTGAGCGTGCAGGGCCTGAACCTGGCGCGTGCCGACCAGTTCGGCGCGGACCTGGTCGATGTGCAGTTGCAGGTGCGTGCCGGCGAGGTGGTGGGCATTGCCGGCGTGTCGGGCAATGGGCAGAAGGAATTGCTGTGCGCGCTTTCGGGTGAAGACCAGCGCGCCCAGCCGTCGATGGTGCAGGTGGCGGGCCAGCCCGTGGGCCACCTGGGGCCGCGCGCCCGGCGCCGCCTGGGCCTGCACTTTGTGCCCGAGGAGCGCCTGGGCCGGGGCGCCGTGCCCAGCATGGGCCTGGCGCACAACCTGCTGCTCACGCGCAGCGACGCGGTGGGGGGGCTGGGCTGGATACGCATGCGCGTGCTGCAGGCGCAGGCGCGCGGCATCATCGAGCGCTTTGGCGTCAAGGCCGGGGGGCCCGATGCGGCGGCGCAGTCGCTCTCGGGCGGCAACCTGCAAAAGTTCATCGTCGGCCGCGAAATCTCGGCCAAGCCGCGCCTGCTCATCGTGGCCCAGCCCACCTGGGGGGTGGACGTGGGCGCGGCGCAGCAAATCCGCAGCGAAATCCTGCAGCTGCGCGACGCCGGTTGCGCCGTGCTGGTGCTGAGCGAAGAACTGGAGGAATTGTTCGATATGAGCGACAGGCTCTACGTGATGGCCAAAGGCCAGCTCTCGCCCCCCGTGGCCCGGCAGGACGCCAGCGTGGAGCGCATCGGCGAATGGATGAGCGGCCTGTGGCATGCCCAGGTGCAGGCGCACCTGGGGCAAAGCGCGGCAGCAGAGAGCGGGGTGGCCCATGCTCAAGCTTGAACTGCGTCCGCAGCCATCGCGCGGATGGTCGTACGGCTCGCCCCTGCTGGCGCTGGGCATTACCGTGCTCATGGGCATGGCGCTGTTTGCCCTTTTGGGCAAAGACCCGGTGCGCGGCCTCCTCGTATTTTTCTGGGAGCCGCTGCGCACCACCTACGCCATTGGCGAGCTCATGGTCAAGGCCACGCCGCTGCTGCTCATTGCCCTGGGCCTGGCGGTGTGTTTTCGCTCCAACGTCTGGAACATCGGCGCCGAAGGGCAATTCGTCATGGGCGCCATTGCCGCTGGCGGCGTGGCGCTCATGGCCCACAAAGACACAGGTGCCTGGATCGTGCCGGCGCTGCTCGTCGCGGGCACGCTGGGCGGCATGGCCTGGGCGGGCGTGACGGCGCTCCTGCGCGACCGCTTCAACGCCAACGAGATCCTGGTCAGCCTCATGCTGGTCTACGTGGCCACCCTGTTTTTGAGCTGGCTGGTGTTCGGCCCCTGGAAAGACCCCATGGGCTACAACTTTCCGCAGACCCGCATGTTCGAGCGCGTGACGCAAATCCCGCGCATCATGGCCGGTTCGCGCATGAACATGGGCCTGGTGCTGGCCTTGCTGGGCGCTGCATTGCTGTGGGTGTTCCTGTTCCGCGCCCGTGCCGGTTTTGCCCAGCAGGTGGGCGGCCTGGCGCCTGCGGCGGCGCGTTATGCGGGGTTTTCGTCGCGCCGCGCGCTGTGGACGGCGCTGCTCGTCTCTGGCGGCACAGCCGGCCTGGCCGGTGCGCTGGAGGTGGCGGGCCCCGTGGGGCAGCTCACCCCCCATGTGCCCGTGGGCTATGGCTTTGCCGCCATCATCGTCGCCTTTGTGGGGCGCCTGCACCCGGTGGGCATGGTGTTTTCGGCCATCCTCATGAGCATGTTCTACATCGGCGGCGAACTGGCGCAATCGCGCCTGGGCCTGCCCAAGTCACTCACGGGCGTGTTCCAGGGCCTGCTGCTGTTCTCGCTGCTGGCCTGTGACACCCTCATCGCCTACCGCGTGCGCTGGGTGCGTGCGCAGCCTGCCCAGGGGGAGGGCTGAACCATGGAATCTTACGCACTCCTGATCGGCGCCACGCTCAACGCGGGCACGGTGCTGGCCATTGCCGCCCTGGGCCTGCTCATCAACGAAAAGGCCGGTATCGTCAACCTGGGCGCCGAAGGCATGATGCTGTGCGCTGCCATTGCCGGTTTTGCCACGGTGGTGCACACGGGCAATATTTGGCTGGGCTTTGCCGCGGGCATGGCGGCGGGTGCGCTGCTGGCGGCGGTGTTTGGCTGGCTGGTGATCTGGCTCAATACCAACCAGTACGCCACGGGCTTGGCGCTGTCGCTGTTCGGGGTAGGTTTTTCGGCCTTTGTGGGCATCGGCTACGTGCAGGCCAAACTGCCCGAACTGCCCAAATACGACATCCCCTTGCTGGCAGACCTGCCCCTGGTGGGCACGGCGCTGTTCCGCCAGCACCCCATGGTCTACTTCACCATGCTGTTCGTGGCGGGGCTGGTGTGGTTCTTCTACCGCACGCGCGCAGGCCTGGTGCTGCGTTCGGTGGGGGAGTCGCCGCAGTCGGCCCATGCGCTGGGCTACCCGGTGCGCCGCATCCGCCTGGCGGCCGTGGTGGCCGGGGGGGCCTTGTGCGGCCTGGCAGGGGCCTACACCTCTACCGTGTACACCCCGCTGTGGGTGGAGGGCATGGTGGCGGGGCGCGGCTGGATCGCCCTGGCCCTGACCACCTTTGCCACCTGGCGGCCCGCGCGGGTGCTGCTGGGGGCTTACCTGTTTGGCGGCGTGACCATGCTGCAGTTCCATTTGCAGGCATCGGGGGTGCACGTGGCCAGCCAGTGGCTTTCCATGCTGCCCTACCTGGCCACCATCGCCGTGTTGGTGCTCATTTCGCGCAATCCGCAGTGGATCCGTGTGAACATGCCCGCCTCGCTGGGCAAACCTTTCTATCCCGGCTCATAATCCAACGCTTTACCTCCCCTCCACCAATCTGCATCCAAAGGAAGCAACATGACCGATCTGCACAAGCGCGCCCTCATGAAGGCGGTAGCCCTCTCTGCCGTGGCCGCCGCCGCCCTGGTGGGCTGTGGCAAGAAGGAAGAGCCGGCCCCTGCGCCCGTTCCGGCCCCGGCGCCCGTCACCGAGGCCCCTGCGCCCAAGCCCGAGCCGCTCAAGATCGCATTTGCTTACGTCGGCCCGGTGGGCGACGGCGGCTGGTCGTTTGCGCACGACAACGCCCGCAAAGGCCTGGAAAAAGAGTTTGGCGACAAGATCGCCACCAGCTTTGTGGAAAGCGTCCCCGAGTCTGCCGACGCAGAGCGCGTGCTGCGCGACATGGCCGGCCAGGGCAATAAGCTGATTTTCGGCACCACCTTTGGTTACATGGAGTCCATCCAGAAAATCGCCCCCGATTTTCCGGACGTGAAGTTTGAGCACGCCACCGGCTACAAGACCGCAGCCAACGTGCGCACCTACGACAGCCGCACCTACGAAGGCGCCTACATGGCGGGCGTGATTGCCGGCGCCATGACCAAGACCAACGTGCTGGGCGTGGTGGGCTCGGTGCCCATCCCCGAGGTGCTGCGCAACCTCAACAGCTTCACGCTGGGCGCGCAGTCGGTCAACCCCAAAATCAAAACCAAGGTGGTGTGGGTGAACGAATGGTTCAGCCCCCCCAAAGAAACCGAGGCCGCCACCAGCCTGATCAACGGCGGCGCCGACGTGCTGTTCCAGAACACCGACTCGCCCGCCGTGCTCAAGACCGCCGAAGAAAAAGGCAAGCGCGCCTTTGGCTGGGATTCGGACATGACCGCCTACGGCCCCAAGGCCCACCTGGGTTCGGCCATCATCAACTGGCTGCCCTACTACACCAAGGCCACTAAGGACGCGCTGGAAGGCACCTGGAAGGGTGGCGAACAATCCTGGTGGGGCGTGAAGGAAGGCGCCATCGACCTCGTCTCCATCGCTGAAGACGTTCCCGCCGAAGTCAAGGCCAAGGTCGAGGAAGTCAAGGCTGGCCTGAAGGACGGCAGCTACGTCATCTGGAAGGGCCCCATTGCCGACAACACCGGCAAAGAAGTCCTGGCCAAGGACGCCGTGGCCGACGACAAATTCCTCGGCAACGTGAACTTCTACGTCAAGGGCGTGGAAGGCAAGGTGCCGGGGGGCGACAAGAAGTAAGCCATACCAGCGTATGCTTAAAGGGCCACCGCAGGGTGGCCCTTTTTTTAATGGTCAGAGATGGAAAACACCGTGTCGAACCGCTTGAGCGCTGCTGCCAGCAGTTTCGCGTGCCCTGTTCCCCAGGGGTGAGGCCGCGCATTACGAAGCCGCCAATCGAACGATTTGGGCTGATGCACCAGCACATACCCGGTTTCTCCCTTGGCCCCATGGGCAGGTATGGCAAACGGGTTGTCCGCATGGAACGCGGCATGGGTCATGGGAAAGCCGAACACGATGCCCGTGCGTTCCGCAAAAGGCTTGGTCGAAATGACCAGCATGGGGTGGTCGTTCGGCATCTCGGTGCCTACATGCGGGCTGTATTGGATGAAGATGACCTCGGCCCGTTCAGGCACCCACAGTGCGGATTTGCGCGCGGTCATCGGGCGAAGGCCTCTACGCCCACCGGGGCATCGGCCATCACCTCACCGCCATGCTTGTGCGGATCGAACGCTGCCAGCATTTGCTCCAGCGTGGGCGCGGTTTCGGACTCGATAATGATCCGGCCGGGCTTCACCGTCACGCGAACCGGCGTGCCGTCGGAAACGCCTGCCGCCTTGGCCATGGGCTTGGTCAGGCGCAGCGCCAAGCCATTGCCCCAGGTGCTGATCTGACTGGTCAGGGTGCTCATGGAAACCTCCAATTGTTTATACAAATGTATCAACAATCGGTCTTTGCGTCAATGCGGAAAACCCCCTATGCCGATGCGCCGCGCCAGGGCATGATGCATGGCATCCGTCCCACGAAAAAGAGAGAAGAACCCGTCATGTTCAAAGTCCCCCCCGTCCCCGCCGAGCGCCTGCCCCAACTGCTGCGCGCCATTCCCAAGGCCGAGCTGCACATCCACATCGAAGGCTCGCTGGAGCCTGAACTGATCTTTGCCTTGGCCGAACGCAACGGGCTGTCGCTGCCGTACCCCAGCGTGCAGGCGCTGCGCAGCGCCTACGCCTTCACCAACCTGCAGAGCTTTCTCGACATCTACTACGCCGGCGCCAGCGTGCTGCTGCACGAGCAGGACTTTTATGACATGGCGCGGGCCTACCTGGCGCGCGCCGCGGCGGACAACGTGGTGCATGCCGAGATTTTTTTCGACCCGCAGACGCACACGGCGCGCGGTGTGCCGATCGAGGCCGTCATCAACGGCCTGCACCGCGCCTGTGAGGATGCACGCACCCTGCTGGGCATCAGTGCCAGCCTGATCCTGTGCTTTTTGCGCCACTTGAGCGAAGAAGATGCCTTGGCCACGCTGGAGCAGGCGCTGCCGCTGCAGGACAAGTTCATTGGCGTGGGGCTGGACAGCAGCGAGCGGGGCCACCCGCCCGAGAAGTTTGCGCGCGTGTTCGCCCGCTGCCGCGAACTGGGTCTGCATCGGGTGGCCCATGCGGGTGAGGAGGGCCCGCCCGCCTACATTTGGAGCGCGCTGGATGTGCTCAGGGTCGAGCGCATAGACCATGGCGTGCAGGCGTTCCAGGACAGCGCACTCATGCAGCGCTTGGCGCAGGAGCGTATCCCGCTCACAGTGTGCCCGTTGTCCAACCAGAAGCTGTGCGTGTTCCCTGACTTGAAAAACCACAACCTGCGGAAATTGCTTGATGCGGGCCTGTGCGCCACGGTCAATTCCGACGACCCGGCCTACTTCGGCGGCTACATCAACGACAACTTCACGCAGGTGTTTGCCGCCACCGGCATGACGGCACGCCATGCGTACCAGCTGGCTAGCAACAGCTTCGAGGCCAGCTTTGCCAGCGAGGCTGACAAGCGCATCTGGCAGCACAAGCTCAAGGAGAGCTTCGAGCGCTTTGTCGAGTACGACTGAGCCTGAAAGGGGATACTGCCCGCCGTGGGTGATTGCGTCGAGGGAAAGCACCCAATCAAAGCCAAAGTGGTTCTTTCCTGGAGCGGATCCAGTGGGAGGGAGACGATGAACAGCAGCCGATTGATCAGTGGACTGCTATACGACGGCATCCTGTCGCCGCAGGCTTGGTACGCAGGCTTGGAGGCGTTCAAGGAGGCCGTCGGCTGTATGAATTTCCACCAACTCACGGTGGACATGCAGCAAGGGGCGGTTCTGGAGAGCATCTGCAGCGCCATTGATGCCAAGGGCGTGGAGAACTATGAGCGGCACTATGCCCTGGTGGATGAGCGTGTTACACCCATGATGCGGCTGGGGCAGGGGCAGATGATGCTGGACCACGAGCATTTCAACGCCCGCCACATATCGCGCAGTGCCCTCTATGCGGATTGCCTCGCCCCCATGGGCATGAAGCACACCATGGGCGTGATGCTGCGTGTGGAAGGTCACGTGCACCAATACGTGGGCTTCATGCGCCATCTGGATCGGCCGCACTTCAGCGATGCCGAGCGGAAGTTTGCCTTGCGCCTCATGTCCGATGCAACGCGAGCGGCCCGGTTGCGCGACCGCGCCGCGCAACTGGCCCGCCATGCCGCGCTGGGCCTGGCGGCGCTTGATACCTTGCCGCAAGGCATCGCGGTGGTGGATGCGCAATGCCGCATCCAATACAGCAACCCTGCAGCCGATCGCCTGCTGGTCCGCGCTGATGTGTTGCGCGTGCACCATGGGCGGCTGCAATGCAGGGACGCCCTGGCCCATGCGCAACTGGAGCAGCGCATCGCGCGCGCCTGTGGATGCT
>CAZRFF010000100.1:0-7659 GCA_964599265.1 uncultured Simplicispira sp.
TGAGCAGGCCCTTGCCCGTCACGCAGGTGAGCAGCCAGGTCAGCTCGGGGATTTCAGGGATGTCGGACTGGCGGTAGAAGGTGACCTTTTCCGGATCCAGGCCCGAAGCCAGCCAACTGGCGGCAATCTCCAGCGTAGAGCGTTGGATGCGCACGGGATCTTCGCATTTGATGAGTGCGTGGTAGTCGGCCAGAAAGTAAAAGCTCTGCACCCCGGGCCGCAGGCTGGCGGCCACCGAGGGGCGAATGGAGCCCACGTAGTTGCCCAGGTGGGGCGTGCCCGTGGTGGTGATGCCGGTCAGAAAGCGGGTGGTGTGCATGGGAATGTCAGCAAGGCAAAAATGGGTCAAGACAATAGGGCGATGAACGGCCTGAGCAGCAGGTTGATGGTGCCGTAGCCCAGTGCCATCAACGGGCGCAGCCATAACTGGCCCACGATGCCGGCAATGACCAGGCCCATGACGATGAAGAACCCCCAGGGTTCGATGCGGGCGACAAACTGCGCCTGCTTCCAGGGCAGCAGCCCCACCAGGATGCGCCCGCCATCGAGCGGCGGCAGCGGAAACAGGTTGAAGGCCCACATCACCAGGTTGACCAGCACCCCGGCCCGCGCCATTTCAATAAAAAAGCGCTCGCTCACGCCCGACCCCACCAGCACCACCATCAGCACGGCCCAGGCGATGGCTTGCAAGAAATTGGATGCAGGCCCGGCCAGCGCCACCCACACCATGTGCTGCTTGGGTTTGCGCAGGTTGCTGAAATTGACCGGTACCGGCTTGGCGTAGCCAAACAAAAAGGCGCCTGAGGTGGCAAAGTACAGCAGCAGGGGCATCAGGATGGTGCCCACGGGGTCGATGTGCTTGAGGGGGTTGAGCGTGATGCGCCCCATCATGGCGGCCGTGTGGTCGCCAAAGTGGCGCGCTGCGTAACCATGGGCGGCCTCGTGCACGGTGATGGCAAAGAGCACCGGCAAGGCGTAGATCAGAACGGTTTGGATCAGATTTTCCACTGGGGGATTGTCTCCGGGAGTAATTTGCTATCCCAACCCCAGCGTCTGCAGGCTGCCGCGGCCTTCGCGCACCACCTCGGGTTCACCCCCCGTGCCCATGGGCGTGAGGTCTATCACCGTGGTGGGCTCGGATGGGCAGGCGCCGGCGTCAACCACGGCGGCCAGTGCGTGTTCAAACTGCTCACGGATGGTGTGGGCGTCGTTCATCGGGTCGGTTTCGCCCGGGGCGATCAGCGTCGTGGCCAGCAAAGGCGCGCCGTGCAGGGCCAGGAGTTCGCGCACCACGGGGTGCGTGGGCACGCGCAGGCCGATGGTCTTGCGTGAAGGGTGGCTCACGCGGCGCGGCACCTCTTTGGTGGCCTCCAGGATGAAGGTGTAGTGGCCGGGTGTGCCCAGCTTGAGCAGGCGGTACTGGCGGTTGTCCACGCGGGCGTAGTTGGCCAGTTCCGACAGGTCGCGGCAGATCAGCGTGAGGTGGTGCTTGTCGTCCACCTGGCGGATGCGGCGCAGCTGGTCGGCGGCGTTCTTGTCGTCCAGGTGGCAGACGAGCGCGTAGCTTGAATCGGTAGGTACGGCCAGCACGCCGCCCTTGTGCAAGAGCGCGGCGGCCTGCTTGAGCAGGCGCGGCTGGGGGTTGTCGGGATGGACTTCAAACAATTGCGCCATGGCGGTCAGCTTGGGAGTTGGATGCGATGGGCGAGCAAATCCCAGACGGGCTGTAAATCGGCAGGCAGGGGTGGGAGTCTGCCCAGGTCGGTGTGGGATTCGTCCGGGCTGTGAAAATCGCTGCCGCGTGAGGCCGCCAAGCCAAACTCACGGGCCATGGCAGCGTAGGCGGTGCTTTCGGCAGCGGTGTGGCTGCCAGTGACGACTTCCACCCCTTGGCCGCCATGCTCCTTGAATTCGGAAAACAGCGCAAACTCTTCATTGGCGCTGAAACGGTAGCGCGCCGGGTGGGCAATCACGGCCACGCCGCCCGCATCCCGAATCCAGCGCACCGTATCGCCCAGGCCGGCCCAGCGGTGCGGCACAAAACCGGGTTTGCCTTCGATCAGGAACTTGCGGAACACCTCGCCCGTGTCGCGGCATACGCCGGTTTCAACCAAAAAACGGGCAAAGTGTGTGCGCGAGATCAACTCCGGGTTGCCCACATAGCGTAGGGCGCCCTCGTAGGCGCCGCTGATGCCCACCTGGGCCAATTGGGCGGCCATCTCCTGGGCGCGCTCGCCCCGCCCACCCCGCGTGCGGCGCAGGCCGTCCACCAGGCGCTGGTCTTGGGCGTCAAACCCCAGGCCCACGATGTGCACCGTGGTGCCGATGAAGGTCACGGACACCTCTGTGCCCGTCAGGTAGGCCATGCCCTGGGCGTGCGCAGCGGCCGCGGCGCGCGCCTGGCCGCCCACTTCGTCGTGGTCGGTCAACGCCCATAAATCCACCCCGTTGGCGCGTGCCCGCTGGGCCAGGGCCCCGGGTTCCAGGGTGCCGTCGGAGACGGTGGAGTGGCAATGCAGATCGGGGTTGGTGTAGGTCGTCACCGGGCCATTTTACGGGTTTGTCTGTAGCAGCGCGTGCTTCTGAAATCCTGTTTCAGGGTGTACGCTATGGTCGTGCGGCGTTGGTTCGCTAGGAAAAGGATGGAAAATGAAACTGGATAACGTGCGCGTATCGCGCAAACTGTGGGGAACTCTGCTGGGGGTGGTGGCCATCATGGCGATCACTTCGGGGGTGGCGCTGAACCGTCTGGCGGCCACTGTGGATCAATCCATGGCGGATGTGCTGCAATACGAAGCACGCATCACCGAGGTGGAGCGTTGGCGAGGTAGTACCGAATTGGTTTCGACATTGATTGCAGGGGGGGCGGTGACTTCCGATGCTGTTCTTGCTCAGCAATACGACGCCAAGGTCAAGCCGATCACCGTCAGTATTGAAAAAATCCAGAAAAAAATTGTCGATGACACGGTAGACCCCGAAGAAAAATCAGTGCTAGACCGGGTACTCGATTCAAGCAAAAAAGTACGTGAAGCAACCACGAAAACATGGGATCTCAAGGGTGAAGGTGATGTAGTTGAAACACAGCGCTACGCCGACGAACAGCTCACCCCGTTGATCAACGCCTACCTTAAAACCCAAGACGAATTCATCGACGTTTTGGCCAAGCGCCGCGACCAGAGCAGTGTCGAGGCCGATGGCCGCCGCACGCGCCTGACGGTCATCACCTGGGCTGTGGCCGGCCTGGTTCTGGTGGTGGTGCTGGTCATGGCACGCCTGCTGGTGGCATCCATCATCCGGCCGCTGGAGGAAGCGGTGGCCACCATCGACGCCATTGCCGGGGGCGACCTCATGCGCGACCTGCACACCACCCGCAAGGATGAGTTTGGCCACATGCTGGAGTCCTTGGGCAAAATGTCCGCCCGCCTGCGCGGCCTGGTCGGCGAAGTGCGCACGGGCGTAGAGGCTGTTTCGCTGGCCTCATCCGAAATTGCTACGGGCAACCAGGATCTGTCGGCGCGCACCGAACAAACGGCCTCCAACCTGGAGCAAACGGCGGCCAGCATGGAAGAGCTTACCGCCACGGTCACGCAATCGGCCGATACCGCCCGCCAGGCCAACCAACTGGCTGCCAATGCAGCCCAGGCCGCACAGCGCGGCGGGCAGGTAGTGGGCCAGGTGGTGGGCAGCATGGAACAAATCACCCACAGTTCGCGCAAGATTGCCGACATCATCGGCGTGATCGACGGCATTGCCTTCCAGACCAACATTCTGGCGCTCAATGCCGCCGTCGAAGCGGCCCGTGCGGGAGAACAAGGCCGAGGCTTTGCCGTGGTGGCCAGCGAAGTGCGCAGCCTGGCCGGGCGCAGCGCCGAAGCGGCCAAAGAAATCAAACAACTCATCAACGCCTCGGTCGAAAACGTCGAAGCCGGCTCGCAGCAAGTGGCCGAAGCGGGCCAGACCATGGGCGAAATCGTCGCCAGCGTGCAGCGCGTGAGCGACCTGATTGGAGAGATCACCGCCTCGTCCACCGAACAACGCGACGGCATCGCCCAGGTCAACCAGGCCGTCACCCTTCTGGACCAAATGACGCAGCAAAACGCTGCCTTGGTCGAAGAATCCACCGCGGCGGCCACCTCGTTGCGCGACCAGGCCCAGCGCCTGAGCGAAGTGGTATCCGTCTTCAACGTCGGGGCCGCGGCTGCAGCGGCCCGCCCCCCAAAAACGCAGATCCGGCCGGCACCGGCGCCATCCCCTGCGCGGACAGCGCCTGCAGCAGCCAAACCCGCCCTGGCGGCCGCACCAGCACGCAAGCCGGCCCCTGTGGCACCGGCGCAACGCATTGCCGCAGCGCCCAAGCCAGCGGCCAAGCCGGCAGAGGATGATTGGGAGAGTTTTTAAGCCAGTGGCACTGGCAGGATGAACCACACAAGGGGCCTGCGGGCCCTTTGTTATTTTGCAACTTCTTATCGTAAAACCCGAAAAATTGCATGACATAACTCAAAATTGCGGGTTTTTACCTGGGTAATTACGCGAACATCTGATTTATCTCAATATGGCTACAATGGTTTTGCCAGCGTGCTGTGTGGCCTGTGGTCGGCGCAGCGGGGTGGTGGGCGATTCCCTTGGTTCAAGGGAGTGCGGATGCACGGTTGAGGGAGACGTTTCGTTCCATGAAACCCAAAGATGTACACACCATGAAGAGTATTCCCCGCAAATTGGCGCACGCTTTGTGCTGGGCGGGGGGCTGGATGGCCACTGCCGCGCAGGCGGTGCAGGATTTGCCGGGCGGCCCGGCGGTCATGCAACTCAATTTGCACCCTCCGGTCACGCGCATCGCCGAAGAACAACATTGGCTGCACTGGCTGATGCTCGTCCTCTGCACGGTGATTTTTGTGGCCGTTTTTGCGGTGATGTTCTATTCCATCTGGAAGCACCGCAAGTCACAAGGCGCACAGGCAGCGCACTTCCATGAGTCGGTGGCGGTGGAAATCGCCTGGACGGTGGTGCCTTTTCTCATCATCATCCTGATGGCGTTGCCGGCCACCAAGGTGCTGGTGGCACAAAAGGACACCACCAACGCGGACCTCACCATCAAAACCACGGGCTACCAATGGAAATGGGGGTATGACTACCTCAAGGGCGAGGGGGAAGGCATTTCTTTCATATCCTCGCTGGACAGCAGCCACCGTGCCATGTCCAACAGCGGCAACGTCGCCAACGCACCCGTGGACTACCTGTTCAAGGTGGACAATCCGCTGGTGGTGCCGGTCAACCAGAAAATCCGCATCATCACCACGGCCAGTGATGTGATCCATTCGTGGATGGTGCCCTCCTTTGGCGTCAAGCAGGATGCCATTCCGGGGTTTGTGCGTGACACCTGGTTCCGTGCCGAAAAGGTGGGTGATTACTACGGCCAATGCGCCGAGCTGTGCGGTAAGGAGCATGCCTACATGCCCATCCACGTCAAGGTGCTCTCGGCGGCCGACTACAGCCGTTGGGTGCAGGCCGAGCAGAAGAAGGCGGCGGCCCTGCAGGACGACCCGGCCAAGGTGTGGGAGCTCAAAGACCTGCTGGCGCGTGGCGAGAAGGTCTATGCCGCCAACTGCGCGGCTTGCCACCAGGCCAATGGCAAGGGGGCGGGCCCTGTCAAACCCCTCGATGGTTCGGCCATTGTTCAGGATGCCGACCATGCCAAACAAATTCGGGTGGTGCTGCAAGGCGCGGCCACTGGTGCCATGCCGTCCTGGAAGCAATTGGGCGATACCGATCTGGCCGCAGTCGTCAGCTACACCAAAAACGCCTGGGGCAACAAGACCGGCCAGTTGGTGCAGCCTTCTGAAATCGTGGCCCTGCGCGGCAAGTGACCCGCGCGCGAACCCCTGGAGATACCACCCATGAGTGCAGCCATTGACCACCCCGCACATGCCGCCCACCACGACCACGGCGCCCATGCCCACCATGGGCCCACGGGCTGGCGCCGCTGGGTTTATGCCACCAACCACAAAGACATCGGCACGCTGTACATGCTGTTCTCGTTCACCATGCTCATGGTGGGCGGGGTGCTGGCGTTATTGATCCGCGCCGAACTGTTCCAGCCGGGTTTGCAGTTGTTCAACCCGGAGATGTTCAACCAGCTCACCACCATGCACGGGCTCATCATGGTGTTCGGCGCCATCATGCCGGCCTTCGTGGGTTTTGCGAACTGGATGATTCCGCTGCAGATCGGCGCCTCCGACATGGCCTTCGCGCGCATGAACAACTTCAGCTTCTGGCTGATGATCCCGGCGGCCATGCTGCTGGTGGGCTCGTTCTTCATGCCCGGCGGCGCGCCGGCCGCGGGCTGGACGCTGTATGCGCCGCTCACGCTGCAAATGGGCCCGTCCATGGATGCGGCCATTTTTGCCATGCACATCCTGGGCGCATCGTCCATCATGGGCTCGATCAACATCATCGTGACCATTCTGAACATGCGCGCGCCGGGCATGACGCTCATGAAGATGCCGCTGTTTTGCTGGACCTGGCTCATCACCGCCTACCTGCTGATCGCCGTGATGCCCGTGCTGGCCGGCGCCATCACCATGACGCTGACCGACCGCCACTTCGGCACCAGCTTCTTCAACCCCGCCGGCGGCGGCGACCCGGTGATGTACCAGCACATCTTCTGGTTCTTCGGCCACCCCGAGGTCTACATCATGATCCTGCCGGCCTTCGGCATCATCAGCCAGATCGTCCCGGCCTTTGCGCGCAAAAAGCTGTTCGGCTATGCGTCGATGGTGTATGCCACCTCGTCCATCGCCATCCTGTCGTTCATCGTGTGGGCGCACCATATGTTCACCACGGGCATGCCGGTGACGGGGCAACTGTTCTTCATGTATGCCACCATGCTGATCTCCGTGCCCACGGGCGTGAAAATCTTCAACTGGGTGGCCACCATGTGGCGCGGCTCCATGACGTTCGAGACGCCCATGCTGTTTGCCGTGGGCTTCATCTTCGTGTTCGCCATCGGTGGTTTCACGGGCCTGATCGTGGCCGTGGCGCCCATCGACATCCAGTTGCAGGACACCTACTACGTGGTGGCGCATTTCCACTACGTGCTGGTGGCGGGTTCGCTGTTTGCCCTGTTTGCCGGCGCCTACTACTGGCTGCCCAAATGGTCGGGCGTGATGTATTCCGAAACCCGCGGCCGCATCCACTTCTGGGCGTCCATGGTGTTCTTCAATCTCACTTTCTTCCCCATGCACTTTTTGGGGCTGGCAGGCATGCCGCGCCGCTATGCCGACTACCCCATGCAGTTTGCAGACTTCAACGCCGTGGCGTCCATTGGCGCGTTTGGCTTTGGTTTGGCGCAGGTGTACTTTTTCCTGGCCGTGGTGCTGCCCTGCATGCGCGGCCAGGGCGCCAAGGCGCCGCAAAGGCCCTGGGAGGGCGCCGAGGGGCTGGAGTGGGAGGTGCCTTCACCCGCGCCGCTGCACACCTTTGAAACCCCGCCCAAGCTCGACGCCACTGCCACCCGCATCATTGGATGAAGGAGCGCAGCATGGTCACTCCCGCACAACGCAAAGCCAACCTGCGCATGGCCCTGGTGCTGGCGTCGGTGGTAGCCGCGTTCTTCATCGGCTTCGTGGCCAAAATGGCCTGGCTGCATTCATAAGCCATGGC
>CAZRFF010000101.1:0-7588 GCA_964599265.1 uncultured Simplicispira sp.
ATTACGTGCTCAAGCCCTACGACCTGGATGAGCTGCTGGCACGCATCCGCGCTTTGCTGCGCCGAGCGGCCGGGCGGGCAGAGCCGGTGTACGAGCACCTGGGCGTCACACTCAACCCCAGCACGCGCGAGGCGACGGTGCAGGGCCAGCCCGTGGTGCTTTCGGCGCGTGAATGGGCGGTTCTGGAACCGCTCCTGGCACGCCCCGGCATGGTGCTTTCACGCCAGCAATTGGAAGACAAACTCTACGGTTGGGGTGAAGAGGTGAGCAGCAATGCGGTGGAGGTGTACATCCACGGCCTGCGCAAAAAACTGGGTGCTGCGCTGGTACTCAATGTGCGCGGGGTCGGTTACATGGTGCCCAAGGCATGACCGCGCAGCGCTGGTTTCGGCCTGGGTTGTCCCAATCGCTGCGCACACGCCTCTTGGCGTTCTTGCTGGTGGCGGTGGCCTTGACGGCGGCGGTGCAGGGGGCGCTGGCTTACCGCAGCGCGCTGGCCGAGGCCGATGGTCTTTTTGATTACCACATGCAGCAAACTGCGTTTGCGTTGCGTGCGGGTTTGCCCATCGATGCCCAGGGTGTGGGCCCGTCGCCCCTGGCAGAAGATGAAAACCATGACTTCATCGTGCAGGTGTGGACCAATGCGGGGCTGCGTATTTTTGAGTCGGCGGTGGGCGCCGCCTTGCCCCAGTTTGCCGTCCTGGGTTTTTCGGATGTGAAAGCGCGTGGAGCGACGTACCGGGTTTTTTCGCTGCAAACGCATTCGCAGGTCATCCAGGTCGCGCAAGACATGGCCGTGCGCCGCTCCATGGCCCGAGCAATGGCGTGGCGTTCTTTGTTGCCTTTGGCCGTGATGGCGCCTTTGCTGGCCCTGGCCATCGGCTGGACGGTCAGCCGCCTGCTCGTGCCCGTGCAGCGGGTGCGCGGGGAACTGGCGCAGCGCCAGGCGGACGATCTCTCTCCCATTGCCGATGCCGATTTGCCCGACGAAGTACGGCCTTTGGTGCAAGAGATCAACCTGCTGTTTGACCGTGTGCACCATGCTTTTGAAGCCCAGCAGCATTTTGTGGCCGATGCGGCGCATGAATTGCGCACCCCCTTGGCGGCGCTCAAACTCCAGGTGCAGGGGTTGCGCCGTGCCCAGGATGGTGCGGCCCGGCAGTCGGCCGCTGTCCGGTTGGATGCGGGCATAGACCGTGCAACGCGTTTGGTGGAGCAATTGCTGGTGCTGGCGCGCCAGGAAGCCAACGCTGCCCAGGGCCTTGCTTTGGCGCCGGTCGATCTGGCCCAGGCCGTGCGCCTGGCGCTGGCCGATGCCGCGCCCAGCGCCCAGGCGCGCCAGATCGATCTGGGATGGCCCCATGGGGAAGGGGGCGCGGTGCCTGTGCCCATTGCGGGGCAGGAAGAAAGTGTGCGCATTTTGCTGCGCAACCTGCTGGACAACGCCATCAAATACACGCCCGAAGGCGGTCGTGTGGATGTGGTCTTGCGCGGCGCAACGCAGGGTGTGGAGCTGGAGGTGCACGACAGCGGCCCAGGCATTGCCGAGGCCGAGCGTGCGCGGGTGTGGGACCGGTTTTACCGTGCACCCCAGGCCGGGCAGGGCGCTCCGGGCTCTGGTTTGGGCTTGGCCATTGTGCGGGCCATTGCACGCCGGCATGGCGCGGCCGTGCAGCTGGAATACTCGGAGCGCTTGGGCGGCCTGTGTGTGCGCGTGGTGTTTGCCAGCGCGGCGCAGGGGCCTGCACAAGGTGCTGCGGCATGACGAATCTGGCGTGGCTCTCCGGTCTGGGGCACGGCCTGCTGGTGGCGTTGGGCCTGCTGGTGTATGTGATGGCTACCCGCATCGGCCACCAGCGGCGGCACCCTTCGGCGGCCTTGGCCTGGGTGCTGGGGATCGTGGCCTTTCCTTACGCGGCTATCCCTTTGTTTTTGCTGCTGGGCTCGCGCAAGCTGGCCCGGCCCGTGCACCGCCACCAGGTGCACGGGGTGCCGGAGGCGGGGGCAGGGCCGCTGTGGGCGGCGCAGTGGGCCAGCAGCATGGAGCTGCCCCCGGCACTGCCCAACGAGCGTATCGTCTTGCACGCCAATGGCAGCGAAGCGTGGCAAAGCCTGCTGGACACCATTGCTTCGGCCGAACACCAGCTGGACGTTTGCACCTATATCCTGGCGGGCGATGCCATAGGCCAGCAGGTGGCCGATGCGTTGCGTGCCAGCGCGCGGCGCGGGGTGGTGGTGCGCCTGCTCATCGATGCGCTGGGCAGCATGCGGGTGCCACCCCAAATGCTGCGCCAACTGCGCCGCCATGGGGTGCAGGTGCGCCACTACCGGCCTTTGCTGCACAACCCCTTGCGGGGCCGGGCCAATTTGCGCAACCACCGCAAACTGGTGGTGGCCGACGGGCGGCGCCTGTGGGCGGGTGGGCGCAATTTTGCGTGTGAATACTTTGAAGGCCAGCCGGGCCAGGCTGCATGGGTGGATTTGAGCTACGACCTGGTCGGTCCGGTGGCCGCGCAGGCCCATGTGCAGTTCAATACCGATTGGCGCACAGCCACCGGCCCCATGCTGCGTAAAATGCGCAAAACCCCGGCGCCTTCTGCCCCAGGATCTGCAGGCCTGCAGGGCCCCTGGGCGCAGTGGCTGGCCAGCGGCCCCGACCATGCCGACGACACCTTGCATGCTTTGCTGTTGGCGGCGGCCTACCACGCACAAAGCAGCATTGTTGCTGTGACCCCGTATTTTGTTCCCGACGATGCCTTGCTCGATGCCTGGTGCATGGCCTGCCGCCGGGGGGTGCAAATCCATCTGCTGGTGCCTGCGCGCTCCAATCACCGCCTGGCCGACATTGCCCGCGAGCGTGCCTTGCGGGCGTTGGTGGCGGTGGGCGCGCACATCCATCTGGCCGACCACATGGTGCACGCCAAAGCGGTGTTGATCGACCGCAGCATGGGCTTGGTCGGGTCGCTGAACCTGGATGCGCGCAGCCTGTTCCTCAACTATGAGGCCATGGTGGCGTTTTACAGCGAAACGCAAATCCAGTGGCTGGCGCAATGGTGCGCGCAGCAAAGGGCGCTGGCGCAGCCCTACCATGCGCGTGTGCCGTCGTGGCGTCGGGATATTCTGGAGGGCCTGGTGCGGGCGGTGGGCTTCCAGCTATAAGGGCCGCTGGGTTGGGCGCTCTTTCGTTGTTGTGCGGGATTGGCTATAATCAAAGGCTTTTCGATCCTCTATCCGGCCGCTTGGCTGCCTTTTTCGCTGCCGAGCACCAACGTCAATCCCGACACTGCCAATCATGGCGCGGACACGATCGCAAGGATGCAAGAATGAACCTGATCCAAACCCTCGAAGCGGAAGAAATTGCCCGCCTCGGCAAATCCATCCCTGATTTTTCCCCCGGCGACACGGTCATCGTGAGCGTGAACGTGGTGGAAGGTAACCGCAAGCGTGTCCAGGCCTACGAAGGCGTGGTCATTGCCAAGCGCAACCGCGGCATCAACAGCGCCTTTACCGTGCGCAAGATCTCCAGCGGTGAAGGCGTGGAGCGTACCTTCCAGTCCTACAGCCCCCTGATCGCCAAGATCGAAGTCAAGCGCCGTGGTGACGTGCGCCGCGCCAAGCTGTACTACCTGCGAGAGCGCAGCGGCAAGTCGGCCCGCATCAAGGAAAAGCTGCCTTCCCGCGTCAAAGTGGAAGGCGCGGCACAATAAGGCGATTGCCTGCCAGTGTCCGTGTGACCCCAGCCGCTGCAGGTTTTTGCCCGCAGCGGTTTTTTTACGCCTGTCCTTTGTTGATGCGCATGAGTACGCCTTCCATTCCCCCTCTGGCCACAGAGTCGCTCAAATTGCCCGACTTTGACCCGCGCAGCGTGCCCGTGGAGCGGGTGGATTGCGACTTGCCCGCCGTGCCTCTGGCACGCCAGACGCCGGAGGCACTGCGCGCGCGCTTTTTGGCGCCGCCAGCGTGGCAGCCCGAGGTGGTGCTGGAAAAGCGTTTTTCCAATCGGGCGCCGGCCCATGCTGCGGTGCTCGTGCCCATCGTGCTGCGCGAGCAGCCCATGGTGCTGCTGACCGAGCGCACGGCCCATTTGTCCACGCATTCCGGGCAGGTGGCATTCCCCGGGGGGCGTGCCGACCCCGAAGACGCCAGCCCCGCCGATACTGCGCTGCGCGAGGCGCATGAGGAAGTGGGCCTGGAGCGGCGCTACACCGAGGTGCTGGGCAGCCTGCCCATTTACCGCACGGGCTCGGCCTTCATCATCACCCCTGTGGTGGCCCTGGTGCAGCCGGGGCTTTCGCTGCAGCCTAATCCGCACGAGGTGGCTGACGTGTTTGAGGTACCCCTGGCCTTTTTGCTCAACCCCGCACACCACCAGCGCCACGCCGTGGAGTGGGAGGGTGTACGCCGTGAGTGGTTTTCCATGCCCTGGAGCGATGGCGTCAAATCCCATTTCATCTGGGGTGCGACGGCAGGCATGCTGCGCAATTTTTACCGTTTCATGAGTGCTTGAGCATTTGGGGAAACGGTTGCCTTGGGCCGTTATGATCCGGCACCATGAGTTTTTTCGCCATTCTGTTTGCTTTGCTGATTGAACAGGCGCGGCCTTTGGCGCGCAGCAACCCCATCCATGGGGGCTTGCGCGCGTGGTCGCTGTCGGTCAGCCGCAATTTCGACGCCGGTGGGGCGCACCATGGCTGGGTGGCTTGGTGCCTGGCAGTGCTGGTGCCTGCCGTGCTGGTGCTGGCTGTGCATGTGGCGCTCATGCACTGGGTGGGCTGGCCTGTGGCCGTGGTCTGGAACGTGGCCGTGCTTTACATCACGCTGGGGTTTCGCCAATTCAGCCACCATTTCACCGGTATCCGCGACGCGCTGGAGATGGGGGATGAAGCCAGCGCCCGTGCCCGTCTGGCCGAGTGGCAGCAGGTGGATGTGGGCGATTTGCCGCGCAGTGAAATCGTGCGCCACGTGATTGAATACTCGGTACTGGCGGCGCATCGCTCGGTGTTTGGCGTGCTGGCCTGGTATTCGGTGCTGGCCGCGCTGGGCTTGGGGCCCATGGGGGCGGTGCTCTACCGCATGGCCGAGTTTGTGTCGCGCCACTGGGCCGACCGCGGGGACGAGGCCCTGCAGCGCGGCAGCCCTGCGCTGCGCGCGGCCACGGCGCAGGCCTGGACGGCCATTGACTGGCTGCCTGCACGCCTGACGGCCCTGTGTTTTGCCGTGGTGGGCAGTTTTGAAGAAGCCATCGAAGGCTGGCGCTTTCATGCGCAGCGTTTTCCCAACGACAACGACGGCGTCATTCTGGCCGCCACGGCCGGCGCCATCAACGTGCGCTTGGGCGGGGAAGCCCTGAAGGCCGAGGCCAATCCCCTGAGCACCCAGGGCTTCCAGGTTGCCGCCGCCATTGGCGAGAGCGAAAGCACCCCTGGCCAAGAGCCGCAAGTGGGGCATTTGCGCAGCGTGGTGGGCTTGGTCTGGCGCTCGGTGGTGGTGTGGATGCTGCTGCTGGCCTTGCTGACGTTGGCGCGCTTGCTGGGGTGATGCGATTCACCCCATCCGCTCAATAGCGTGTCTGTGACAATTCAGCAAACAAATCGCTGTAAATTTTGTAGCGGTTGGCGCTGATTCCTGCTTCGCTTTCGGCCTTTGCGACCGCGGCGATGACCCCGCACCCCGGCTCATGCAAATGGGTGCAGTTGTAGAAGCGGCAGTTCCCCGCATGTGCGGCAATGTCGGGCATGCAGGCCGCCAGTTGGGTGGGTGTGATGTGGTGCAAGCCAAACTCCTGAAAGCCTGGCGAATCAATCAACGCTGTACCGCTGGCGCGGTCCACCCAGTGCCAGCGGGTGGCTGTGGTGGTGTGCTTGCCGGAGTTGAGCGCTTGCGAAATTTCGCCCGTGGGCACCTGGGCGCCTGGCACCAGCAGGTTGATGAGCGTGCTCTTGCCCGACCCCGAAGGGCCCAGCACCAGCGTGGCCTTGCCGTGCAGGCAGGCGTGCAGGGCTGCGCGGTCGGTGGCGCCGGCCTCTGCCAGGCCCAGCGCCAGTACCTGGTAGGGGTGCGCGCCGCCCATGCGGCGGTAGGGGGCCAGGCGTTCCCACGCGCGGGCAAAGGGGCCGGTCAAATCGCGTTTGTTCAGGGCAATGACAGGGGTGATGTGCGCTGCCTCGGCAGCGATCAGAGCGCGTGCCAGTTGGCTTTCAGAGAACACCGGTTCGGCAGCGATCAGGATCAGCACCTGGTCGATATTGGCGGCAAAGGATTTGGTGCGAATTTCATCTTGCCGGTAAAACAGGTTGCGCCGCTCCTGGACGCGCTCGATGCTGCCTTCGTCACCCTGGCCGGGTGCTGCGCTTTTCCAGAGCACGCGGTCGCCCACGACGGCCTGGCTTTTTTTGCCACGCGGGTGGCAAATGCGTTCGCTGCCGTCGCTGGATTCGACCATGCAGTGGCGGCCATGGGTGGCCACCACCAGGCCTTCATGCAATGTGCTGCTGCCCGACATGGCGTGCATTCAGGGCGCCAGCAGCGCTTCCACGCGCTGGGCGCAGTCGATGTCGGTGTCCGAGATGCCGCCCACATCGTGGGTGTTGAAACGCACCACGCAGCGGTTGTAGTGCACCGAAAGATCGGGGTGGTGGTCTTGCACGTGGGCGATGAAAGCCACCGCGTTCACAAACGCCATGGTCTCGTGGTAGTCGTCAAAGTGGTAGGTTTTGGCGATGGCCAGGTCAGCCCCGTCGCCCTGGAGTTGCCAGCCTGGGATATGGGCGAGTTTTGCTACCAATTCAGGAGCTGTCAGCGCATGGCGCGCCTGCGTAGACCAGTCTTTTTGTTTCAACATGGATTTGCTGCGGTGGTGGGGGTGGGCATGCGCGCCAGACGCTCGCTGGCCGGTGGGTGGGAGTAGTGGAACTTGACGTACACCGGGTCGGGCGTGAGCGTGGAGGCGTTGTCTTCGTAGAGCTTGAGCAGGGCCGAGGCCAGGTCTGCGCCGTTGGTTTGCGCCATGGCGTAGGCGTCGGCCTGGAATTCGTGGCGGCGCGAGAGCTGCGCAAACCAAGGTGATAGGAACACCGTGAACACGGGTACCGCCAGCATGAACAAAATCAGGGCCACGGCATCGTGGGGCGCTGCCGGCGCGCCGGGCATGAGCAGATCCAGGCTGGGGCGCACGCCCAGGCCGGCGTAAAACCACGGTTGGCCAGAGATCCAGCCCAGCAGGGCAAACCCTGCCAGGCTCAGGGCAAACACCATCACCATGCGCTGCACGATGTGGCGGTGGTGAAAATGCCCCAGCTCATGCGCCAGCACGGCCTCTACCTCGGCGCCCGAGAGCTGCTTGAGCAGGGTGTCATAAAACACCACGCGTTTGCCTGCGCCAAAACCCGTGAAATACGCGTTGGCATGGGCGCTGCGGCGGCTGCCGTCCATCACGAACAGCCCCTTGGCTGCAAAGCCGCAGCGCTGCATCAGGGCCGTCACGCGGGTTTTCAGGGTTTCGTCCGCCAGCGGCTCAAACCGGTTGAACAGGGGTGCGATGAACAAGGGGTACACCACCATGAAAAGCAGGTTGAACCCCATCCACAGC
>CAZRFF010000102.1:0-7537 GCA_964599265.1 uncultured Simplicispira sp.
GTAGGCCAGGCTGGAGTAGCCCGTGCCAAAGTCGTCCAGCGCAAAGCGCACGCCCAGGCGGCGCAGTTCGGCCATTTTTTCCAGGGTGGCTTCCAGGTCGTCGGCCACCACGCTTTCGGTCAGTTCCAGCTCCAGTGATACGGCGTCTATGCCCACCTCGGCCACTACGTCTTGCACGCGCAGCACAAAGTCCGCCTCGCGGAATTGGCGCGGGCTCACGTTCACGGCCATGGAGAGATTTTGTGCCCAGGGCTGCTCGCCGTGGGCCTGGCGCCAGCGCTGCAGGCAGCGGGCGGCTTCTTCCAGCACCCATTGGCCCAGGGGCACGATGAGGCCACTGGCTTCGGCCTCGGGGATGAAGTGGATGGGTGGAATCAGGCCGCGCACCGGGTGCTGCCAGCGCACCAGGGCTTCCACCCCGATCAGTTCGCCCTGGGCGCTGATTTGCGGCTGGTAGTGCAGCAGCAGCTGGTCGGGCAGGCCCAGGGCGCGCTTGAGGCCGGTGCGCAGGGCCAGGCGGGCGCTGGCGGCCTCTTGCAGTTCGTGGGCAAAAAAATGCACACGGTTGCCGGTGCTGGCCTTGGCCTGGTGCATGGCGGTTTCGGCCTCGCGCAGCAGCTCGGGCGGATCGCGGCTGTCGTTGGGAATCATCACCACCCCCGCGCCCGCACTCAGGTGCAGGGTGTGGCCCTCCACCTCCAGGGGCTGGGCGATGGCGGTGAGCAGGCGCTCCACGCTGCGTGCTGCCAGTGCCGACGCAGCCTCCAGGTCGCCGTGCAAATCGCAGATCAACAGGGCATAGGTGTCGCCATCGACCCGGGCCAGGGTCTGGCCCTGTTGCAGCAACGGGCTCAGGCGCCGCGCGACGGAGCGCAGCACGGCGTCGCCCGTGGCCATGCCCAACGAGTCGTTGATGGACTGGAAGGCGTCGAGGTTGAAGGTGGCCAGTGCGGCGCGGCGCGGGTGCAGCTCGGCCTCGGCCAGTTCTTCGCGCACTTTGTCGAGGATGTGGCGCCGGTTGGGCAGGCCGCTGAGGGCGTCGAACAAGGCCAGTTGGCGGATCTCGGCCTCGGCGGCCAACCGCTCCCGGATGTCGCGCACGGCCACGGTGCGCAGTGTGCTGTGGTCCACGGGACGCTCGCGCACATTGCATTCGGTGGGGATGATGGTGCCGGCAGCATCGATCACGTCCACCTCCCAGCTGCCCTCCAGGCCCAGCGCGATGTTGCGCTGGACTTTTTCGCGGTCGTGGGGAGCCACCAGGGACAGCAGGCTGCGGCCGATCAGGCCCCCCGGGGGTACGCCGATCAGGCGCTCGGCGGGGGTATTGGCGTCCAGGATGGTGCCTTTTTCGTGCAACACCACGCATTCAAAGGCGGCTTCCGAGAGCTGGCGAAAGCGCGCCTCGCTCTCTTGCAGGGCCTGGCGCTGGGTGTGCAACTGCTGGGCCATGGTCAGCAGGGCATCGCCCAAAACCTTGAACTCACCCTGGCCGCGCCACTGCGGCAGGGTGGTCAAGTCGCCCCGGCCTATGCCTTCCAGCGCTCGGTGCAGCGCCTGCATGGGGCGCAGCACGCGCAGTTGGATGGACCACACCACCACCCATGCGGTGAGCAGCACCACGGCAAAAAAGAACAAGGCCTGCGCACGCAATTGTTCCCAGGCCTGCGCGGCCAGAGGGGTGAGGTCGAAGGCGATGAGCAGCACCCCCTGGCGCTGGGTGCGCACCTCGCCAGGGCGCAGGGCGAGGGTGACGGGCGCCAGGGCTTGCAGGCGGCGCTGGGCGATGGACAGGTCCAGCACTTCGTGCTGGTTGGATCGCGCTTGCCGCACCAGGGGCCCAGGCCATCCGGGGACGGCCTGGCTGGCGGCCAGGCCCCGCCAGGCCAGGCGGGTGGCGGCCAGCACCTGGCCGGCGTCATCGACCAGCACGGCGTGGTCCACGGCGGGGTTCAGGCCCAGCTCGGTGATCACCCCATCGACCCCCGTGCCGTCGTCGCGGCGCAGCACGGTTTCCAGGTGGCGCTGGGTGTGCAGCAGTTCATCGTGCGCTGCGCCCTGGGCAAAGCGTTGCAGGCTGCGGTCAAAGGATTGCCATTCCACCACCAGCAGCACGGCAAAGGCCAAGAGGCTCACGCCGACGACCACCAGGGGCAGCCACAGCCGCAGGCGCACGGCGCGCATGGGGCGCGGGGCGGGCTGGCCGGGTGCTGGGGTGGTGGGTGTCATGGCAGCACCTTGCGCGCCCATGCGGGGTTGACGAGGGTGGTGCTGTCCATGCCCTTGGCGAGCAGGCCGCGTTCGGCCATGGTGGCCGCCAGCCGCTGGGCGGTGGCCTGCAGGGCGGGATGCTCGGCGGCGAGCAGGGTGTGGTTGGCGGCAGTGTCGGGCAGTGCCATGCCTGCCAGGGCCACCCCCACATCGCCCGGCGCCAGCCCCAGGCGCGGTGCCATGCGCACCAAGGCGTCGCTGCGCTGCTCGGCCAGGTAGATCAGGGCGCGCTGCTGGGCCTGCAGCAGTTGGCGGATGCGGGGGGCGCAGCACTCCAGCGCCGCGCGCCGCGCCACCAGCACGTCCACAATTTCCCCTGGCAGGGCGCGGCTGTCGAACAGCACCTGGGCGCCGGCGCCCAGCAGGGCCTGGCGCGCGGGGTCGAAGGTGACCACGGCATCGACGCTGCCATTGGTAAAGGCGGCCACATGCTCGTCCATGGGCAGGGGCACGAGGGTGACGTCGGTCACCTGCAGTTGGGCGCTGCGCAGTGCGGCCTGCAGCATATAGGCGCCCACGGCGGTTTGCTCCACGCCAATGCGCTGGCCGCGCAGGCCAGCCAGTTGGGTGATGCCTTGGCGCGCCACCAGGGCGTCGGCCCCGTTGGACACGTCCAGCACCCAGACGATGCTGATGGGTACGCCCTCTTGCGCCAGGCTCAGGGCCTCGTCGAGCGTGAGGCCCGCCATGTCGAGCTTGCCCACGCGCAGTGCGTCCATGGTCTGGGTGTTGGAGCCCAGCTCTACCAGGCGCAGGGACAGGCCATCGTGGTAGCCCAGGTCGCGCGCCAGGTACAGGGGCTCGTAGCCCAGCCAGTTGTTGGTGCCCAGGCGCAACGGGGGCTCGTAGCGCGGGCCGCAGCCGGTGGCCAGGAGCAGCAGGGCCAGCAAGCCGGCAGCCACCCAGCCCGCGCGCCGCCACGCCGCGGCGTGATGCAAGTCCATTAGCGCGCAGGTGGGTGGTGGGCGGCGTCATCGCAGCATCTTAAAAGCTTTCCCGGTTGCCGTGGGCAAGGTGTTGGAATGCGGCAGTGGTCTGTCGCAAGGCCTGGGCCCTACCACCCCCGCAACTGCCCCCACTCCGCCCAAGGCGCCCGGGGGGTGCGCAGGGCGTTGATGGGGGCCGTGGTGTCTTCGTAGCCCAGTGCCAGGCCCACGACGACCTGGTAGTGGGGTGGCAACGCCAGCGCACGCTGCAGCGTGGCCGCATGGCGGCGCCAAAAGCCTTGCGGGCATGTGGCCAGCCGCGCCTGCACGGCCAGCAGCATCACCGATTGCAGGTAAATACCCGCATCCACCCATTGCGGCAGGCCCATGCGTTCGTCCATGCACACCAACACCCCGACCGGTGCGCCAAAAAACGCCGCATTGCGAGCAAATTGGTCCAGGCGGCCGGCTTTGTCTTCCCGGGCCAGGCCCAGAGCGCGGTACATGTCTTCGCCATTGGCAAAGCGGCGTGTGCGGTAGGGCTCCCACAGCTGGGGCGGGTAGTGGCCGCCGTCTTGCACCTCGCCCCACGCCTCGGCCTGGGCCACGGCGGCCACCAGGGATTGCAAGGGGGCGCCGGTCAGCGCCACCACGCGCCAGGGTTGCAGGTTGCCGCCCGATGCGGCGCGCGCCGCCTGCTCCAGAATGGATTGCACCAGGGCGGCTGGCGGTACATCGGGCAAAAAGGCGCGCACCGAACGGCGTGCGTGCAGGGCCTGGGCGACATCCATGGCGTGCGGTTCAGGCGTAGCTGCGGGCGTCTTCGATCACTTTGCCGTCGTTGGGCAGGCTGCCGGGGGCGACCATTTGCACTTCGGCGCGCAGTTTGGTCACTTCGCGCACGGCCTCCTGCAGCTGCATGGCCAGGCCACCGGCGGTTTCGGTGGTTTCCACCATCAGGGTCATTTGGTCGTTGGCCATTTCGCCGCTCACCACCAGGCGGGCGCGCTGGATCTGCGGAAAACGCTTGGCCACGGAGGCCACCTGGCCGGGGTGCACGAACATGCCGCGCACCTTGGTGGTTTGGTCGGCGCGGCCCATCCAGCCCTTGATGCGGGTGTTGGTGCGGCCCGTGGGGCAGGTTCCGGACAGCACGGCGGACAGATCGCCCGTGCCGAAGCGGATGAGCGGGTAGTCGGGGTTGAGCGTGGTGACGACCAGCTCGCCCACCTCGCCCTCGGGCACGGGGTCGCCCGTGCCGGGACATACGATTTCGACGATGACGTGCTCGTCGAGCACCAGGCCTTCGCGGGCCTCGGTTTCGTAGGCGATCAGGCCCAGGTCGGCCGTGCCGTAGCACTGGTAGCCGGTGATGCCGCGCTCGGCCAGCCAGTCGCGCAGCGAGGGCGGAAAGGCTTCGGCCGAGAGCATGGCCTTGGTCAGGCTGGGCAGGGCGATGCCCATGTCGGCGGCCTTCTCGACGATGATTTTGAGAAAGCTGGGCGTGCCGATGTAGCCCGCGGGCTTGAGGTCGGCCATGGCCTGCACCTGCTGCTCGGTCTGGCCCGTGCCGCCCGGAAACACCGTGCAGCCCAGGGCGTGGGCGCCGCTCTCCATCATCGAGCCCGCAGGGACGAAGTGGTAGGAAAAGCAGTTGTGGATCAACTCGCCAGGCCGAAAGCCCGCGGCGTAAATGGCGCGTGCCATGCGCCAGTAGTCCCGGCGCCGGCCTTCGGGTTCGTACAGGGGGCCAGGGCTGGCAAAGACGCGTGGCATGGCGGTGCCAAAACCCACGGCCGCAAAACCGCCAAAGGGGCTGCTGGCGCGCTGGGCCAGTTGGCGCTCCAGCAGTTCGTGCTTGCGTGTCACGGGCAACTGCGCCAGGGCCTGGCGGCTGGTGATGCGGGCGGGGTCCACCCCGGCCAGGATGTCGGCAAAGGCGCTGCTGGTTTTTTGTGCGTGCGCCACCTGCATGGGCAAGGCGGCCATGTGGGCGGCCTCGCGTTCGGCGCTGGAGCGGGTTTCCAGGGCGTCATAGTATTTGCTCATGCCTGGGTCTCCTGTGTGTGAGAGAGGTGGTTTGGTTAAAAATGCCTATGACGCCCATGCATCAAGCGCCATAAACTATAAAAATAGAAGCAATCAGGCCAGCCAGCGCTTGCGGCGCTTGTAGCTCTTGACGTCCTTGAAGCTCTTGCGCTCGCCGCCGCCCACGCCCAGGTAGAACTCCTTCACGTCCTCGTTGCTGGCCAGGTACTCGGCCGTGCCGTCCATGACGATGCGGCCGCTTTCCATGATGTAGCCGTAGTCGGAGTACTTGAGCGCCATGTTGGTGTTCTGCTCGGCCAGAACGAAGGTCACTTTTTCCTTCTTGTTGAGGTCTTGCACGATGTTGAACACCTCTTCGACGATCTGCGGCGCCAGGCCCATGGAGGGCTCGTCCAGCAGAACGATGCTGGGGTTGGCCATGATGGCGCGGCCGATGGCGCACATTTGCTGCTCGCCGCCCGAGGTGTAGGCCGCCTGGCTGGTGCGGCGGGTTTTGAGGCGCGGAAAGTAGTTGTAGACCTTCTCCAGGTTGGCGGCGATCTCGCCCTTGCTGGTGCGGGTGTAGCTGCCGGTGAGCAGGTTTTCCTCGATGGTCAGGTGGGCAAAGCAGTGGCGCCCTTCCATGACCTGCACCACGCCGCGCTTGACGAGGTCTGCGGGCGAGAGGTTTTCGATGCGCTCGCCGCGCAGCTCGATCGTGCCTTTGGTCACCTCGCCGCGCTCGCCCTTGAGCAGGTTGGAGATGGCCCGCAGCGTGGTCGTCTTGCCCGCGCCGTTGCCGCCCAGGATGGCGACGATGCCTTCTTCGGGCACCTGCAGCGACACCCCCTTGAGCACCAGGATCACGTGGTTGTAAATGACTTCAATGCCGTTGACGTTGAGAACGATTTTTTTCGCATCCATGGTGTTACCTTCGCCTTTGCCAATCGGGAGGGCTGCGCTGCAACCCTCTCGGCTGGCGGCTGCCGTGCGCAGCCGCTGACGGCCCCCGCGGGTCCGCGGGGGGCGCTAAACCATCAAGAGTTGCAATCGGCCGGATCGCGGCGCTGCAGCTTCTTGTCGGACAGGTACTTGTCGCCACCGGCCTTGATCATGGGCTTCAGGATCTGCTCGTCGGCCTGGTACCAGTCGGCGCCAACGTCCCACGTCTTGCCGTTCCAGGTCTGGACGCGTGCCCAGGTGGACCCCATGTGGTCGGCGCAGCTGGTGGACAGGGGGCGCATCACGCCGCCAAAGCCCAGCGCGTCGAGCCTCTTCTGGTCCAGGGCCAGGTTTTCCATGCCCCAGCGCACCTGCTCGCTGGTCATGACCTTGCCCTTGCCAAAGCGCTCTTGCGCACGGCGCACGGCTTCGATGCTCAGCATCTGGATGATGGCGCCGCGGGTGTATAGCACCGAGCCCACTTCATCCTTGGGGCCCGTGCCCTGGCCTTTTTCGTGCACGAACTTCAGGATGTCCTGCATGACCTTGGACTGCTGGCCGCTGCCGTTGAGGGCCAGTGCGTGGTAGCCCTTGGCGCCTTCGCCCACGTCGCGCACGTCGGGTTCAGCACCGGCCCACCACACGCCGTACATCTTGTCGCGGGGGTAGCCGGTGGCCTGGGCTTCTTTCAGGGCGGTGGAGTTCATCACGCCCCAGCCCCACAGCATCACATAGTCGGGGCGGCTCTGGCGCACTTGCAGCCAGGTGGCTTTTTGCTCCACGCCAGGGGCGGTCACGGGCAAGAGCTGCAGCTCAAAGCCGTGCATCTTGGCGCGCTCTTGCAAGAGCGGGATGGGCTCTTTGCCGAAGGGGCTGTCGTGGTACACCAGGGCCACTTTCTTGCCCTTGAGCTTGTCCAGGCCGCCCAGGCCCTTGCCAATGTGCTGCACCAGGATGTCGGCGCCCGTCCAGTAGCTGCCCATGTAGGGGAAGTTCCACTTGAAGGCCAGGCCGTCTTGCGACACCGACAGGCCGTAACCCAGGGTCATGAGAGGCATCTTGTCGGCCGGGGCTTTTTCGGTCAGGGCAAAGGTGATGCCGGTCGATTGCGGGTCGAACAGGGCCACGCCGGGCTTGCTCTTGAGGCGCTCATAGCACTCCACGCCGCGGTCGGTGGCGTAGCCGGTTTCGCATTCTTCGAACGTCAGCTTCACACCATTGATGCCGCCATCGCGGGCATTGACCATCTTGATGTAATCCTGCTTGCCGTTGGCCCAGGGGGTGCCGTTGGGCGCGTAGGGGCCGGTGCGGTACGACAGCAGCGGGAAGAACTGCTCCTTGGCCTGCGCGAAGGCCGGCGACGTTCCGAA
>CAZRFF010000103.1:0-7482 GCA_964599265.1 uncultured Simplicispira sp.
AGCAATCGGCCGGCGTGGCGCAGATCGACCAGGCCGTGCACCAGATGGACCAGGTCACGCAGTCCAATGCCGCGCTGGTGGAGGAGGCTGCGGCAGCCGCGCAGTCGCTGGAGCAGCAGGCCAAGCATCTGCTCCAGGCCATCAGCGTGTTCCATTTGGGCGCCAGCGACAGCAAAGCATTGGGGCATTCACCCCGCGCGTAGGAGAGGCACCATGGCGTACTTTGAGTGGGCCGAAGATTTGGCCATAGACAACGGGCTGATCGACGAAGACCACAAAAAACTGGTCGCGCAAGTCAACCGCCTGCACGACGCCACCAGCGAAGGCCGTGGGCGCGAGGTGGTGCAGGCGCTGCTCGATGAACTGGTGCGCGACACACTGGAGCACATCCGGCGTGAAGAGCAATTCATGGAATCCCTGGGCTACCACCACCTGCCTGCGCACCAAAAAGGGCACCAGGCCTTTGTGGCCGAACTGCTGGCGCGGCAGCAAAAGCAGGCCGCAGGCAGCATCACTGTGGCTTCGCAGCTGTCTACCGCGCTGCGCGATTGGCTCTCACTGCACATCCGCCGCTACGACAAAGACATTGCCGTGTTTTTGCGGAAAAAAGCAGCCGGTGCGGCGTTAGCCCACCCCAAACGCCCCTGAGGCCCCCACAGCCCTGCTGGTGCAGGCCGGTGGCGGCTTACTTGGGCGCCAAAATTGCCATGGTGATGCGCGAGACGCAGGTCAGCTCACCCGCCTCGTTCACCATGTCGATCTGCCACACCTGGGTGGTGCGGCCAATGTGTACGGGCTTGGCCGTGCCGGTGACCCAGCCGCTGCTGGCTGCGCGGATGTGGTTGGCGTTGATGTCCAGCCCCACGCCGCGGTGGCCTTCGGGGCTGGCAAAAAAAGCGCCAATGGAGCCCAGCGTTTCGGCCAGCACCACGCTCACCCCGCCATGCAAAATGCCAAAAGGCTGGCGTGTGCGCTCATCCACCGGCACGCGGCCGCGTAAAAAATCGGTACCCACCTCGGTGATTTCTATGCCCAGGTGGCTGGCGGCGGTGCGCTCATTGGTTTGGTTGAGCAAATCGAGGGAGATGGGTTTTTGCCAGATAGCCATGGGTGGAGTGCTGCCTCTACTGTGAAATCGGTAGTTGTTTAGAATTGCGGGTTTACCCTGATGTGTGCGCAGGCCGCCAACCCGGTGGCCAGGGCGCACAGGCATCCGGTTTGCCCAACCCCCGCTTTATATCCGGAACCCGTTTTCATGCAACGTCGCCAATTTGTCTCCATCGCTGCCGCATCCTTGGCTGCCCCCGCTTTTGTTCGCAATGCCCTGGCCCAGGAGGGCGGTATCAACGGCAAAACCATCACCATCGGCTGCTCGGCAGCCCTGAGCGGCCCCTTGGCCGGGTTTGGCAACGACATGCGCATGGGTGCCGAGGCAGCCATGGCCCAAATCAATGCGCGCGGCGGCGTGCAAGGCCGTGCCTTGCAGTTCAACGTGGTGGACGATGGCTACGTGCCCCAGCGGACCCAAGAGAACATCAAGCAGATGCTGGACAAGGGCTCGGCGTTTGCGCTGCTCTCTTGCGTTGGCACGCCCAACAACACGGCCATTTTGCCCTTGGTGGAAGAGGCTGGCATTCCCTACGTGGCGCCGCTCACGGGCGCTTCGTCGCTGCGCAAGAACGCGCGCAATGTGTTCCACGTCCGCGCCAGCTATACCGACGAGGCGCAGCGCCTGGTGCAGCGCCTGGTGGGCATGGGCGTGAAGGAGATTGGCATTGTGTACCTCGACAACCCCTATGGCCGCGAACTGCTGGAAGATGCCAGCCGTTTCATGGCCACGGCAGGCGTCAAACCCGCCGTGCAAGCGGCCTTGGCCACCGATGGCAAAAACCTGGATGCCGTGCTCTCGCAGGTGGGGGCCGCCCATCCGGCCGCCGTGCTCATGCTCACCGCCGGTGCGGCCACGGTGCCGCTGGTGCGCGGGCTCAAGACACAGTCTCCGGGCATGCTCATGGCCGCTGTGAGTGCCGCGTTGACGGGCGGTGCCTACAAACATTTGGGTGCGTCCGGCAGCGGCCTGGCGGTGACCATGGTCATGCCTGACGCCACCAAAACCAAGACGGCCGTGGTGCGTGACTACCAGGCCGCCATGAAGGCCCGCGGCCAGCAAGAGTTTGGCCTGGGCAGCCTGGAGGGCTACATCAATATGCGGGTGCTGGCCGAGGGCCTGGAGCGCGCCGGCAACGACCCCACCCGCGCCAAGCTGCGCACGGCGCTTGCTGGCATCCGCAACTGGGACATGGGCGGTTTTGTGGTCGATTACGGCAGTAACGTTCCGTATGTGGGCTCGCGCTTTATCGATCTGGGCGTGCTTACCGCCCAGGGGCGATTCCTGGCCTGATGGCCCGGTCTACGCGCGGCGCAGGAGTGCATGCAGCACGATGGCGCCAAACGTGGCGGTGCCAATGCCGCCCAGGGCAAAGTCACCAAATTTAAGGGTGAAATCCCCCGTGCCCAAAATCAGGGTGATGGCCGCGACGATGAGGTTTTTGTTGTCCGAAAAATCCACCCGGTTGTCCACCCAGATTTTGGCCCCGGCGATGGTGATGAGGCCAAACACCACGATGGACACACCGCCCATCACCGGCAGCGGAATCGCCTGGATCAGCGCGCCAAACTTGGGGGAAAAGCCCAGCAGCAGCGCGATGCAGGCCGCTACCAGGAACACGGCGGTGGAGTAAATGCGCGTGGCGGCCATGACGCCGATGTTTTCGGCATAGGTCGTCATGCCGGTGCCGCCGGCGGCGCCGCTGACCATGGTGGCAATGCCGTCGCCGATGAAGGCGCGGCCCATGTAGGGGTCGAGGTTTTTGCCCGTCATGGCCGTGACGGCCTTGATGTGGCCCAGGTTTTCGGCCACCAGGATGATGACCACCGGGACTATCAGCAGCATGGCCGAGGCATTGAACACCGGCGCGTGGAACTGCGGCACGCCCACCCAGGCGGCAGCGGCCACGCCCGACAAATCCAACGGCTTGCCCCAGCCCAGGCCATTGGTGAACACCGCGTAGAGCACGCTGGCCAGCAGCAGGCCCACCAAAATCAACAGGCGCTGCACCATGCCCTTGGCAAACACCGCCACCAGGGCCACGCAGACGAAGGTGAGTGCCTGCATCCAGCTTTCAAAATTATTGGCCGCCATGTTTTTGATGGGGATGGCCGCCAGGTTCAGGCCTATCACCGCCACCACCGCGCCCGTGACCACTGGGGGCATGAAGCGTTCTATCCAGCCCGTGCCAATGGCGTGCACCACGGCGCCCACCAGCGCGTACACGGCCCCGCAGGCGATGATGCCGCCCAGCGCCACGCCGATGTTGGCATTGGATCCCTTGCCGGCGTAGGCCGTGGCGGCAATCACCACGCCAATGAAGGCGAAGGACGAACCCAGGTAGCTGGGCACCTTGCCGCCGGTAATGGCAAAAAAGATCAGCGTGCCAATGCCGCTCATGAGCACGGCCAGGTTGGGGTCAAACCCCATGAGGATGGGCGCCAGCACCGTGGAGCCAAACATGGCAATCACGTGCTGAATGCCCATGAGACCCGTCTGCGGCCAGGGCAGGCGCTCGTCCGGGGCAATCACCCCGCCGTTTTGTAAGGCGCTGGGGGCGCGTTCGTTCCATTGGAACATTCCCATCGTTGGTCTCCTGGTGTGCAAAGGTGCAGCGATGGTAGAGGGTTTGTTGGGGTTTTGCGCAAAAAAGCCTTGATGGGTTTCACCTGGGCTGCGCCGGCCACGCCGGGCGCCGCCCCGTGAGCTGGCTCACGATGAGTGCTTGCAGCGGCGGCAGGTGGCGCGCACCGGCCAGCACGGTCTGGCGCAGGAGGCGGGGCAGGGGGCGGGTGTCGGTGTACAGGCGCACGATGGTGTTGGTGCCCTGGTACAGGGGCCAGGCGTGGCGGTGGTGGGCGCTGGCGTAGTGCTGCAGCACGGCAGCGTCGCCCAGGTCTTGCTGGCGCGCCCGCGCATCGGCCAGGGTGCGGGTGAGGGCGTCCACGCCCGCCAGGCCCAGGTTGAAGCCATGGGCCGTGACCGGGTGCATGCCCACGGCGGCGTCGCCGATGAGCGCGCAGCGCGTGCCCGCAAAACGGTGGGCGTACACGGCGACCAGCGGGTAGGCGTGGCGCTCGCCCACCAGGCGCATGGCGCCCAGGCGGTGCTGGAACTGCTCTTGCACGCGGGCGGAAAAGTCTTGTGGCGCCAGGGCCAGCAGGGCCTGGGCGTCGGCACTGCCGGCGGTGACCACGGCCGAGCACTGGGGCTGGCCGTCCACCAGGTCGTTGGGCAGGGGCAGGATGGCCAGGGTGCGTTCGTAGCCAAAGCATTCGTGCGCCACTTCGCCGTGGGGCTTTTCGTGCTGCATGCGGCAGACGATGACGGTGCGGCCAAAGTCGTGCATGGAAGCGCCAATCCCCAAGCTGCGGCGCACGCCAGAAAAGCGGCTGTCCGCCGCCACCAGCAGGGGGGCTTGCAGGCGCTCGGGCGGCGCACCGGCCTCGCTGGCGCGGGTGTATTCCAGTGCGGCCAGCGTGCCGTGGGTGTGCACTTGCGTGACGCGCGCGCCGGTGATGATGTTGACCCCCGGCGTGCGCGATGCCACGGCGTAGGCGGTGCGGCGCAGGGCGTGGTTGGGAACGATCCAGCCCAGGTGCTCCACGCCCGTGCCCTGCGCGTGCAGGTGCATGGCGGTTTTGACGCCCACGGGGCCGTCGTGCACCTCGGCGGCGCGCAGCAGGCCCACCTCGTCGGGGGCGAGCCGTTCCCAGGTGCCCAGGCGCTGCAACAGCGCCACGCTGGGGTGGGTGAGGGCGATTTCACGCCCGTCGGGCGCGGGTTCGGCCAGGGCGGCGGCGTCTTGCTGCTCGACGATGGTGGCAGAAAAACCGGCCTGGGCCAGGGCAATGGCGAGCGACAGGCCCGCAGGGCCCGCGCCAACGATGAGTACGTCACTGTGCTGCATGGGCGTAATGGTAGTGCGCCCTGCGGGCGGCAGGGGTAAACCCGGCGTGTCGGATGCGGGACAGGTGCCAGGCCGGGCTTGGCGCTACGCTTTGTCACTATGGAGACACGCACCCCCACCCCCCCACCACCCTACGTTCCCCAAATGCGCCTGTACCAGGACTGGCTGCAGCGTGAGCGCGGTCTGGTGTTTGCCGACTACGACGCCCTGTGGCGCTGGTCCACCACCGAGCTGGATGCTTTCTGGCAAAGCGTTTGGGACTATTTCGACATCCAGTCGCCCACGCCGCACAGCGCCGTGCTGGCGAACAACCGCATGCCCGGGGCCGAGTGGTTTCCTGGGGCGCAAGTGAATTTCGCGCAACAGGTGCTGCGCCATGTGGACGCCGCCCACGCCGCGGGTCTGCCCGCCATCGTCAGCAGCAACGAGCGGCGCGAGCACCGCGAAATGACTTGGCCCGAACTGCGCCGCCAGGTGGCCTCGCTGGCCGTGCACCTGCAGGAGCAGGGCGTGCAGCCGGGCGACCGCGTGGCCGCCTACCTGCCCAACGTGCCCGAAGCCATGGTGGCCTTTCTGGCCACGGTGAGCATTGGCGCGGTGTGGAGCATTTGCGCGCCCGACATGGGCACCAATGCCGTGCTCGACCGCTTCCGCCAGATCGCGCCCAAGGTGCTCATCGCCGTCGATGGCGTGGTCTACGGTGGGCGCGAGCACGACCGCCTGGGCGTGCTCGATGAACTGCGGCGCAACCTGCCCACGGTGCAGCACACGGTGCTGTGGGGTAATCTGAATGCTGCTGTTTCTGTAGCTGGTTGCGCAGAATGGGCGCGCTCTACGGGCAAAGAATGGGCTGAAGTCTCGCAGTTCGAACCGCTGTGGCTGCCCTTTGACCACCCGCTGTGGATCGTGTATTCCAGCGGTACCACCGGGTTGCCCAAACCCATCGTGCACGGCCATGGCGGCATGGTTTTGGTGCAGTTGCAGCTGGGCGCGCTGCACAACGACCTGGGCTGCAGCTACGCGCCCAACAGCTTTGGCGAGCGCTACCACTGGTACAGCTCCACGGGCTGGGTGATGTGGAACGCCCAGGTCGGCGGCCTGCTGGCGGGCACCACCTGTGTGATCTTTGACGGCAACCCCGCAGGCAGCAAAGAGCGGCCCGACTGGGGCCTGCTGTGGCGCTTTGCGTCCGAGACGGGCGTGACCTTCTTCGGCGCTGGTGCGGCATTCTTTGCCAACTGCATGAAGGCGGGCACTATCCCCGCGCAGTGCGGTGACCTCACGCGCATCCGCGCCCTGGGCTCCACGGGCTCACCCCTGTCGGCCGAGGTGCAGGCTTGGGGCACGCAGTTCATGCGCCAGGCGGGCGTGGATGGCGGGCGTGCCGACGGCATCTGGTGGAGCAACGTCTCGGGCGGCACCGATTTTGCGGGCGCCTTCATCGGCGGCAACCGCGAGCTGCCGCAAACGCCCGGCAAAATGCAATGCCGCATGCTGGGCGCCGCGGTGGAGGCCTGGGACGAACAGGGCCGCCCCGTGTACGACGCCGTGGGCGAACTGGTATGCACCCAGCCCATCCCCTCCATGCCTTTGTTTTTGTGGGGCGACGACGGCGGCGAGCGCTACCTGGCCAGCTATTTCGACATGTACCCCAGCGGCCATGGCCGCCAGCCCGGCGGCGGCGACGGCCCGGCCAGCATGGGGGCCGTCTGGCGCCATGGCGATTGGATACAGATAGGCCGCCAGCTGCAGGACGGCTGCGTGATCTTCGGCCGCTCGGACGCCACCATCAACCGCCACGGCCTGCGCATGGGCACCAGCGAGCTCTACAGCGCCGTCGAGGCCCTGCCCGAAGTGCTCGACAGCCTGGTCGTGGATTTGGAGTACCTGGGCCGCGAAAGCTACATGCCCCTGTTCGTGGTGCTGCGCCCCGGCAGCACGCTCGACGACGCCTTGCGCGCGCGCATCAACGGCGCGGTGCGCACGGCGCTCAGCCCGCGTTTTGTGCCCGACGACATCTTCGCCGTGGCCGAAGTGCCGCGCACCCTCTCGGGCAAGAAGCAGGAGCTCCCCATCAAAAAACTGCTGCTGGGCCAGCCGCTGGACAAGGTGGTCAACCAGGACGCCATGGCCAACCCGGGGTGTTTGGCGTGGTACGTGGACTTTGCGGCGCGGCGGGCGGTGGTTCCGGGGGGTAGGGCAAAGAATATCTAAATTTATCCAAAAAAAGATAAAATATCTTCTTAAAGATAAATCAGGGTAATTGCCATGATCGCCTTCCAACGCACTTCCTTGGCGCAAGAGCTGGTGGACGCCCTTCAAGGCAAGGCCTTGCTGGGGGATGCCCACAACGGCCTGTTTTTGGCGGCGCCTCGGCGCACGGGTAAATCCACTTTTCTCCAGGGTGATTTAAGGATCCGCTGATCAATTCAAAAACCAACGCAACATCGTGAATTCGGCCGCC